>JANODS010000848.1:0-5717 GCA_031412835.1 Acidobacteriota bacterium
ACGAAAAACAAAACGCGCTGCACCGGGTCCGCCAACAGCTCATCGATCAAAGGCATCTTCACCTCTTTGGCCTTCAAAACGAACCCCGCCACCCCCACAAACAGCGTCAAGGCCGGGCCATAAGCCAAAAATCGCCAATAGTTCTCCGGCAGTCCAAATCCAAGACTCGCCCACAGCGGCTTCCCGTGCCGCCACCGAAACGCCCCCCACAGAAGCAGTAGCCAAAGCCCATAAAACAGCAGTTGCGTCGGCATCGCAATGTCTTTCGAAGCCGGTTTTGCGCCCGCCAACCAAAACGTCAAAAACACCGCTCCGCCCGACACGAGCATCGCTGGCAGCATCGCCGCCAAGGCAATCACAACGTCGGTCCAGCCCCAGAAGGGCGGTGGCTCTGTCTCCTCAATCAAGGTTTTAGAGTCCTTTCCAGCGCCCGCGCCGTATAACTTTTTTTATGGCGGATCACCTGCTCCGGGGTCCCGGCCACCACCACCGTCCCGCCCCGTTCCCCGCCCTCCGGGCCCATATCCACAATCCAATCCGCCGATTTCATGATGTCCAAGTGGTGCTCAATAATCACCACCGTATTCCCCAAATCCACCAGCTTGTTCAGCACGTCCAGCAACCGCTGGACGTCCTCAAAATGCAGCCCCGTCGTCGGCTCATCCAAAATATAGAGGGTGCGCCCCGTCTGCCGCTTGCTGAGCTCTTTCGCCAGTTTGATCCGCTGCGCCTCGCCCCCGGAAAGCGTCGTCGACGATTGCCCCAAGTGGATATACCCCAGTCCCACGTCGTTCAACGTCTGGAGCTTCACGTTGATCGTCGGGATGTTTTCCAGAATCGGCAGCGCCTGCTCTACCGTCGCCGCCAGCACGTCCGCAATCGAATAGTTCTTATACTTCACCGCCAACGTCTCGGAGTTGTACCGCTTCCCCCGGCAAACGTCGCAAGTCACGTACACATCCGGCAGAAAGTTCATCTCGATCCGCTTCAACCCGTCGCCCTGGCAAGCCTCGCACCGGCCGCCCTTGACGTTGAAGCTGAACCGCCCTGGCTTGTAACCCCGCTCCTTCGAATCCGGTAACATAGCGAATAGGTCGCGAATCGGCGCAAACAATCCCGTGTAAGTTGCCGGGTTCGACCGCGGCGTCCGTCCAATCGGCGATTGATCAATCTCAATCACTTTGTCGATATGCTCGAAACCCAGAATCCGCGCATGAGCCCCCGGCTCCGCCCGCGAACCGTAGACTTCCTTCGCCAACGCCCGATAGAGTATGTCGTTAATCAGCGTCGACTTACCCGACCCACTAACTCCCGTAATCACCGTCAAAGTGCCCAGCGGAATTTCGAGCGTCACATCCTTCAGGTTGTGCTCCCGCGCCCCTTCCACCACGATCCGCTTCCCGTTCCCCGGCCGCCGGACCGACGGCACCGGAATCGTCCGCTTCCCGCTCAAATACTGCCCGGTCTTCGAAGCCTTATTTCGCTCCACCTGCTTCGCCGTCCCTGCGGCCACCACAAACCCGCCCAACCGCCCCGCCCCCGGGCCCAGGTCGATCACATAATCCGCCCGCCGAATCGTATCCTCGTCGTGCTCCACCACCAACACGGTGTTCCCTAAGTCTCTCAGTTTAAACAGCGTATCCAGCAAACGGTCGTTGTCCCGCGGATGCAATCCAATCGAAGGCTCATCGAGCACATACAAAACACCCCGCAGCTTCGACCCAATCTGCGTCGCCAACCGAATCCGTTGCGCTTCGCCGCCCGATAGCGTTGCCGCAGAACGATGCAGGCTCAAATAGTCCAGCCCCACCGCCAACAAGAACTCCAGCCGGTTCTGAATTTCCTCCCGCAACCGACCCGCAATCAGCGTCTCCCGCTCTCCCAAACGCCACGCCCGTGCCGTCTCCAGCGCCCGCCCCACCGGCATCGCGCTCAGTTCCGCAATCGAGATATTCTTCACCCGCACGGCTAAAGACGCCGGCTTCAGCCGCAACCCCTTGCACTCCGTACAAAGCGTCGGCGACATATACTGCATCAGTAACTCAACGTAACCCGGCCCCGCGCTGGCATAGATCCCATCCAGAATCTTTAAGATCCCAGGAAACTTATCTCCGCCATACATCAATAACTTCTGCGTCGCCGCCGGTAACTGATCAAACGGCTTGGCTAAGTTGATTTTCAACCGCTTCGCCACCTCTTCCAACCGGTGGTTCATTACAGAAGTCCCCGATGCCGCCCCCAAACCCCCTTCGAGCAACGGCCGACCCGGATCCAGCATCACCTTATCGGGATCAAAACTCCACTTCGACCCCAACCCATTGCACGCCGAACACGCCCCAAACGGACTATTAAACGAAAAACTCCGCGGCTCCGGCAGCGGCACGCTCAGCCCGCACTCCGGGCACGCCAGCTTCTTCGAATACATCCGCTCTTCGCCGTTCACAATCGCGACGATCACCAACCCATCGGCCAGCTTCATCGCCGTCTCAATCGAGGCCTCCAGCCGCTTCTCAATCCCCGGCTTCACCAGCAACCGGTCCACCACCACCTCAATCGAGTGGTTCTTCCGCTTGTCCAGCGGAATGTCCTCGTCAAGCGACCGCAATTCCCCGTCCACCCGCGCCCGCACAAACCCCTGCCGTAAATACTTTTCCAGCTCTTTTTTATACTCGCCCTTCCGACCCCGCACCACCGGAGCCAGAATCATCACCCGCTCCTCCGTCTTGAACTGCATAATCTGCTCAAGAATCTGCGTCGTCGACTGCGCCGAAATCGGCACCCCGCAATTCGGACAATGCGGCACCCCTATCGAGCTGTACAGCAACCGAAGGTAGTCGTAAATCTCCGTTACCGTCCCTACCGTCGACCGCGGACTCCGATTCGTCGTCTTCTGCTCAATCGAAATCGCGGGCGAAAGGCCATCAATCGAATCCACTTCCGGCCGTTCCATCTGGTCCAAAAACTGCCGCGCGTACGGCGACAGCGTCTCCACATACCGCCGCTGACCCTCGGCATAGATCGTGTCAAACGCCAGCGAACTCTTCCCACTGCCCGAAAGCCCCGTAATCACCGTCAACGTGTTCCGCGGAATCTCCACGCTCACGTTCTGCAAGTTGTGCTGGCGCGCCCCGTGCACCGTTATCCGGTCGATCATGCGCCCTTCACCTTATCCATCTTCGTCTTCGCCCATTCCACCAACCGCTTGATCGGGGGATAGTAGTCCGCCAGAATCACCAGCCCCGGAATCAAAAAAATCCAGCCCGGCATGATCGGCATGATTAACCCGATGACGCCGATGATGACCAGCCCAATACCGGAAGCGATTCGAAGGATTGCGCGCAAAGAGGTGCCTTCTTCCAGTGTACCAACCGCGCCCTCAACCACAGATTCATTCGCCGCCTAGGGGAAACCCTAGGCTGGTACTGAACCGAAAGTAGTAAGGTGATGGGCCTAGGTCTATTGACCGTTCTAGGCAATTAGCCTTAGTCTGTAGAGGTCGTGAGCGAACAACGCAAAACTAAAAGATTCGAAATCCAGTTGCCCGTCGAGCTGGTACGCACCGGGAGCGAGTCTGTCTCGCGAGCGGGCGAGACGCGGAATATGAGCTCCGGCGGCGTACTTTTCACGTCGGAAGCTGAAATGCCCGTCGGCGATCCTATTGAATACCTTGTCACGCTGCCCAGCGCTGCCTCAGGTTCCTCAGTTCGACTCCGCTGCATGGGCAAAGTGATCCGTAGCCAAGGCGTCCGAGCCTCCGAACAAGCGACGGGCCGTCGGCCGTTCGCCATCGCGGCAACCCTGGAACGCTACGAATTTATTCGTACCAAATAACCCACTTGTATTGGGGCGCGGTTTCGGCGAAACTTAAGCGAAACCTGCCCCATGAACTTAACTTTAGGCTTCCCTGATCCCACCGCCTCCCTCAACCGCCCCACCGGCCTTGACGGGGCGGTGGTTCGTTTTCAGGAGTGGATGGAGGCCGAAAACTCCCCCATCCGTTCGATCCAGCACCAGTTGGCCAAAGATCCCGTCGTCGCCCCCATCCCGGATTCCGTCTCCCCCGAACTCTCCCAAGCCCTCGTGAAACGCGGCATTCGCGAACTTTACTCCCACCAAGCCGAAGCCTTTTCCCACGTCGAAGCCGGTCGCAACGTCGTCGTCGTCACCCCCACCGCTTCCGGCAAAACCCTCTGCTACAACCTCCCCGTGCTCAATCGCCTCGTCCTCGAGCCCGGCGCCCGAGCCATGTACCTCTTCCCCACCAAAGCCTTAGCCGAGGACCAACTCCAGGAATTCCAGAAAACCGTCGACGCCATGGGCCTCCCCATCAAAGCTTTCACCTACGACGGCGACACCCCCTCCGACGCTCGCCGCGCCATTCGCGAACGCGCCAACGTCGTCTTCACCAACCCCGACATGCTCCATAGCGGTATCCTCCCCCATCACACCAAATGGGCCAAGGCCTTCGAAAACCTCCGCTATTTTGTTATCGACGAACTCCATTATTACCGCGGCGTCTACGGCTCCCACCTCGGCAACATCCTCCGCCGCCTCCGCCGCATCTGCGAATTCTACGGCTCCACCCCCCAATTCGTCTGCTGCTCCGCCACCATTGCCAACCCCCGCGAACTCGCCGAAGCCCTCTGCGAGCAGCCCTTTTCCCTCGTCGACCAAAACGGCGCCCCCCAATCCGAAAAGTATTTCGTCTTTTACAACCCCCCCGTCGTCAACCGCGAACTCGGCATCCGCCGCAGCTACCTCCACGAAACCCGCCGCATCGCCCTCGAATTCCTCGACCGCGGCCAGCAAACCCTCGTCTTCACTAACAACCGCCTTGCCACCGAGGTCCTCACCACCTATCTCAAAGACGCCGCCGAAAAGCTTCCCGCCCTCCGCGGCAAGATCAGCGGTTACCGCGGCGGTTACCTCCCCCGCGAACGCCGCGAAATCGAACGCCAAATCCGCAGCGGCGAAGTCAAAGGCGTCGTCGCCACCAACGCCCTCGAACTCGGCGTCGACATCGGCTCCCTTGATGCCATCGTCATGGCCGGCTACCCCGGCACTATCGCCTCCACCTGGCAACGCGCCGGCCGCGCCGGTCGCCGCGGCCGCCTGTCCATGGCCGTCCTCGTCGCCTCCAGCGCCCCCCTCGATCAGTACATCATCGAACATCCGGAATACTTCTTCGGCCGACCCCCGGAGTCAGCCCACATCAACCCGAACAACCTCGAAATCCTCCTCAGCCACATGAAGTGCGCCGCCTTCGAACTCCCCATCCGCGACGGCGAAAAGTTCGGAACCCTCGAAACCGCCGAACTTTGCCGCTTCCTCGAAGAGTTGGGCCTCCTCCACCACTCCGGCGAAACCTGGCATTGGACCTCCGACACCTACCCCGCCGACGCCGTCTCCCTCCGCGCCGTCACGAGCGACAACTTTATCGTCATCGACGTCACCCGCCAGAATCAGGTCATCGCCGAAGTCGACTTCCCCTCCGCCCTCACCACGCTTCACGAAAAAGCGATCTATCTCCACGACGCCCGCCAGTTCCAGGTCGAAAAATTCGACTACGTCGGCCGCAAAGCCTATGTCCGCGCCGTCGAATGTGACTACTTCACCGACGCCATCGACTACACCCAGGTCAAAATCCTCACCGAGTTCGATACCCTAAACCACGCCCGCTGGGGCGAAGTCCGCGTCAACCGCCAAATCGTCGGCTT
>JANODS010000849.1:0-7380 GCA_031412835.1 Acidobacteriota bacterium
GCGGGGTCGTAACCACGCCAGAGCCAGGTGAGCGCTTCGGGGGCTTGAGCGTTGCCTTGGGCGGTGCTGTGTTGGCCGTTTCCGAAGGTGAAGTGGAAATCGTACTCCTTCATCTTCAGGGAATTGGCCATTTGGATGTTCTGGAGCGGCCAGGATCCGTGGTTGTTTTCGAGGTCGTTAGAGCCGTCCTGGAGCCAGACGCGGATGTTTTTACGTTCGGATTTGCGGAGGAGGAATGGATAGATGTTGCCGCCTTCCTTCTTCCACGGGTCCCATTGGATGCTGGTGTAAGTGCCGATGCGGGAGAAGACTCGGGTGTAGCGCTGGGTATCGAACCAAGCGACGGTGAAGGCGCAGATCGCCCCGGAGCTTTCGCCCATGATGGCGCGGGAGTAGCCGTCCTGACGGATCTTGTATTTGGCTTCGACGTCATTGATGATCTCTTCGCGGAGGTACCGGGCGTAGGTGTCGTCGACGCTATCGTACTGAACGGAGCGCATGCGGCGTTCGCCGATGAGTCCGGGGCTGATGAAGACGGTGATCATGACCGGGATTTTTTTCTGATGGGTGAGGTTGTCGAGGGCGGTGATGAGGCGGGAGTTGGAGTCGCGGCGGGCATAGCCTTGGCCGTCCTGGACGACGAAGAGGGGCGCGGCGATTTGGGGATCGTGCTGGGCGGGGACGTAGATCCAGTAGTCGCTGACCATGCCGGGGTAGACCTTGCTCGTGTGGATGATTTTCTCGGAGAGTTTGCCTTGGGGGACGCCGGGCTGCTCGTAGGAGTTGGGGCCGAAGGCGGGGAAGTCCGCGGCGGGCTTGGTTTTACCGTCGATCGTGAGGGTGTAGTTATGGCCGGTTCCGGTGGGGAGTTTGGCCAAAGCGAACCAGAGATCGGAGCCTTTGAGGCGAGTGAGTTTAGGGCCGGGGGCGTCGTTGATGGTGAGGGTTGGCAGGGCCTTTGCTTCGGCGGCGAAGAGGAAGTCGCCTCCGAAGCCGGAGAGGCCGCGGCCGTCCTTGATGATTTTGGCGAGGGCGGTTTTGAACTCTGGTGAATTGGGGGACTTCTTGGCCAGGGTGAGCAGGTCCTGGGCGGGTTGGGCCGCGGCGAGCGAGGCCGCGAGGAGGAGCGAGAGGAGGATGATTTTCATGGTTTCCAGAAGTTTTCGGGTTCGGGGACGGCGGATCCGTCTTTGCGGGGATCGGAGGCGCCGGATTTGACTTTGGTTTTGCGGTCGAAGGAGACAGCTTGGCCGCCGCCCATACGATATGAGTATGCCGGACGGATGTCGACTAGGTGGCCGAGTTGTTTGAGTTTGTCGATGGCCGGGGCGGGGAAGCGGTTTTCTACGAGGACGGAGCAGCCTTCGGGAATGGGGCGGGTGAAGCGGGGGGATTCCATCGCTCCTTGGATGTTCATTTTTTCGTCGACTAGGTAGGAGACGAATTGGGCGTGGGCCTGGGCTTGATTGAAGCCGCCCATGATGCCGAAGGCGATGCGTTGGTCGCCATAGGCGAGGAAGCCGGGGATGATGGTGTGGAGGGGGCGTTTGTGGGGTGCGACGCGATTAGGATGGTTGGGGTCGGTATCGAAAAGGCCGGCGCGGTCGTGGAGGTGGAAGCCGAAGTCATCGGTGGCGATTCCGGAGCCGAATTTGTTGAAGATGGATTGGATCCAGGAGACCATGTTTCCGTCTTTGTCGACGATGGCGAGGTAGATGGTGTTCTTGAGTTTTGAGGGTTCGGCGGCGGCGAGGTCGCAGCGGGCGTGGCCGAGGTTGATGAGTTTGGCGCGTTCGGCGGCGAAGGATTTGGAGAGGAGGGCGGCGGTGGGAATGGTCGAGAATTTCGGGTCGGTGACGTAGCGGCGGAGGTCGAGGACGGAGAGCTTTTGGGCTTCGATTTTGTAATGGAGATCGAGTTGGGCGGAGGGGCGGAGCTCCATGATATTGAGCATTTCGAGGGCGGATACACCTTGGCCGTTGGGGGGGAGTTCGGAGACGCGGGCACCGCGGTAGGTGGTGGAGATGGGTTCGACGAATTCGCTGGAGTACTCGGTGAAGTCGTTGGGGGCGAGGAGGCCTCCGAGGCGTTGGGATGTTTTGAGGATATCGGCGGCTAAGGGGCCTTTGTAGAAGCCGTCGCGGCCTTGGCGGGCGATGATTTCGTAGGCGCGGGCGAGGCCGGGAGTCTTCCAGATTTCGCCGACGGCGGGGACGCGGCCGGTCCACTTGCCGCCGCTGCTGGCCCAATCTTCATGGATGATTTCGGTGACGGGGAAGCCTTGGCGGGCGTAGTGAATGGCGGGGGCGAAGAGGTCGGCCCAGGGGAGGCGGCCGAATTTTTGGTGCATCTTCCACCAGCCGTCGACGGCACCGGGGACGGTGACGGAGTGGATGCCGGTGAAGCCGCCGGGGGGCGCGGCGGTCATCTTGGCGGGGGCCCATCCGCTGGCGTTGAGGCCGGTGAGTTTTTCAGTTTGGGCGTCGTAGTGGATGGCGAAGAGGTCTCCGCCGATGCCGCACATCATGGGCTCGACGACGCCAAGAACGGCGTTGGCGGCGATGGCGGCGTCAACGGCGGAGCCATTGCGAGCGAGGATTTGTGCGGCCACTTGGGAGGCGAGGGTTTGACTGGTGGCGGCGACTCCGTTGGTCGTGATGACCATGGACCGGGATTGCCAGCGTTCCTGGGCGGAGAGGGTGGACAGGGAGACGAGAACGATGAAAAGTCGATACATGGAGCGAATCTGAAGTTATACCATGCGGTGGCCAGGGAGGCTTTGCTTCGGAGCGGGCGCATGAGGGCGATTGGGTGGACGAGCACGTCGCGGTGAAATGGAGCGAGAGACTGGGTTTGGCTTGGGGCGCTTTCGCGGTGAGTTGCGGGGGATTGGAGGTGGGGTAGATGGATCGAGTGGTTGAGCGT
The DNA here is from genome assembly GCA_031412835.1 of Acidobacteriota bacterium. Taxonomy (GTDB): domain Bacteria; phylum Acidobacteriota; class Terriglobia; order Bryobacterales; family Bryobacteraceae. The sequence goes on from JANODS010000849.1 coordinate 2,926, forward strand.
GAGCGGGCGGGTTCGAGGACGCGGTGTCTCGGTCGGGGGCTGGGTCGCGGTTGGCGGCGGGGTGGAAGGAGTTCGAACTCGGGAGGGGGACGTGCGGTCGGTTGGGGCAGTGTCACTGTGAGAGGTTGGGTGGAGGGTCGAGCGGGCGGTGCGGAGGAGGCGCGAACTTGGGTAGGAGGTTGAGGGGAAGTGAGGTTGAGTGGGGCTGCGTCGCTGAGGAAGGTTGGATGGAGGTGCGGAGCTGACGGGCGTCGAAGCGGCGCGTTTTCGGGTAGGAGGTTGGGGGAAGGGGCGTTGTGCTGCGCTGGGTCACTATGGGCGGGCGGGTGGAGCGGCGGAGCGGGCAGTTGAGGGGACCGGGCTTGAGCGGGGCTGGGCCGCGGTGGTCGTTTGGATGGCGAGGCGGAGCGGACGGGCGGGGAAGAAAGCAGGGGGCGGTGCATTCGAGGAATCTGAAGTTATATCATGCGAGAGGTAGGGGGCTTCTATTTTGCAACGTCGTAATTTTTTGACTCGTTCGGCGGCGATTGCCGCGGGGATCTCGCTCCATCATTTCCCTTATCCGCTTTTCGCCGAGCCGGTGAAAAAGCTGGCGACGGACCGGATTGAACTGGGCCCTAAGAAAGTAAAGCTGAGTCGGCTGGCGATGGGCAGCGGGACCAATGGCGTCGGTGGCTCCTCGAACCAAACGCGCAAGCTGGGCGTGCAAGGGCTGGCGGACCTGTTTCGAGCAGGCTATGACACGGGGCTGAATTTCTTCGATGCCGCCGATCAGTACGGGACGCATCCGCATGTGCGGTTAGCGCTTAAGGGCTTGCCTCGGGAGAAAGTCACGCTTTTGTCGAAGACGCGCGCTTCAACAGCCGCTGAGATGCGGGCGGATTTGGACCGGTTCCGGCGCGAGCTGAACACAGACTATATCGACATTCTGCTGCTGCACTGCATGCTGGATAAAGACTGGAACGAGAAGAAGCGCGGGGCAATGGACGTGATCAGCGAAGCCCAAGAGAAGGGCATCATCCGAACGAAAGGAACTTCGTGCCATACCTTAGAGGCGCTGAGGACGGCGGCGGCGGAGCCGTGGGTGGAGGTGGATCTGGCGCGGATCAATCCGGCCGGGGTGGCGATGGACGCTAAGCCCGAGGTGGTGATTGGAGTTCTGCGCGAGATGAAGGCCGCGGGGAAAGGTATTATTGGGATGAAGATTTTTGGCGCGGGTAAGCTGCGGGGGAAGCCCGATGAATGCTTGCAGTTTGCGCTGGGTTTGGATTGCGTGGATGCTTTCACGATCGGCAGCGAAAGCCGGGCGGAGATGGAAGACCTCGTTAAGAAGATTCCCGCGGCCAGTGTTCGCGGATAAAACGTAAATTACTCCAGGGAGAAACATGATGAAGAAATGGATTATGGCGAGTGTGGCGACGCTAGCGCTGAGCGCGGTGTTAGTTGGGCAGGGCAAGACCCCGATCTTGCAGCCGCAGATGGCTCCAGTGGGCGATCCGACCTATAAGAAAGCCATGGGTAAGATGGGCGAAAAGGCCGAGGGTTGGTCGCAGACCAGCGTGGCGGCTGGGGTGGACGGCAAGCCCTTGACCGGAAAAGTGGTGACAATGACGGGCGAACTAGTCGATTTCTCCTGCTACCTGCAACTGGGTAAGCACGGTGAGAAGCATCGCGCTTGCGGCCAGAAATGTGCGAAGTCGGGGCAGCCGATTGGGTTGCTGACGGCGGACGGATCGCTCTATATGGTGATGGAAGAAGAGCATGATCCGCGGCGCGACGGACTGACGATGTCAGATTTCCGGACGGCGGCTTCCGACCATATGGCGCATATTATGGAAGTGACCGGGACGATGACCCAGCATGGTGGCTACAAGGCGATTTACGTCTCTGGCTACGTTAAAAAGTAGTTTTTCGATAACGGAGAAAGAACAGCAATGAAGTTGGCGCGCATACTGCCTTTTATTTGTCTGCTTGGCGCTGTGGTCTTGATTGGCCAGAGCAGCAAGAACACGTTTCGAGTTCCGTTGGGCCTGACCCCGATGATGTGGCCGAAAGATAACGCCTACTCGCCGGAGAAGGCGGAGTTGGGCCGTTTGTTGTACTACGACAAACGGGTCTCGGCCGATAACACGGTGGCTTGCGCTTCCTGCCACGCGGCGGAGAAGGGTTTTACGGATAACCTGCCGGTTTCGGTAGGGATCGCTGGACAAAAGGGAGGCATGAGCGCGCCAACGGTGATCAACCGAGGATATGGGCAGTTGCAGTTTTGGGATGGCCGGGCAGCGTCGCTGGAAGCGCAGGCGGTTGGGCCGATGGCGAACCCGATTGAGATGGGGCATTCGCACGAAGGCGTGGTGACGCGGCTGCGGAAGATTAATGGCTATCGGGCGATGTTCAAGCTCGTCTTCGGTACCGAAGAGTTTGATTTGGATATGATCGCGAAGGCAATCGCGACGTTTGAGCGGACCGTGGTGAGCGGGAATTCGCCTTACGATCAGTATCGGGCGGGGAATAAGAAAGCCTTGACTCCGGCGCAGGTGCGGGGCTTCAGCGTTTTTGTGAACAAGGCAAAGTGCGATGCTTGCCATGAAGGGGTGAACTTCACGTTGAACGCTTTCCACAACTTGGGCGTGGGTAGCGAGAAGGCGAAGCCGGACGAGGGTCGGTTCGCGGTGACGAAGGACCCGGCGGATTGGGGTACGTTCAAGACTCCGACGCTGCGGGAGATTGCGAAGACGGCGCCATATATGCACGACGGTAGCTTGGCGACGCTGGAAGACGTGGTGGAATACTACGACAAGGGCGGCGTTAAGAACAAGAACCTGGACGAGCGGTTGAAGCCGTTGAAGTTAACGGCGGCGGAAAAGAAGGATCTGGTAGAGTTCATGAAGTCGTTGAACGGCGAGGGCTGGCAGCACTTGACCGAACCGAAGTCGTTTCCCCAATAAATCCATGTTGAAACAGATGATGACGCGCGCGTGGTTTCTCCGCGCTGGAGTAGCGGCGGCTGCGTATTCCGCGGTGAGCTGCAATCAGAGCCAGAAGCGGCAGATAGCGGTGATTCCGAAGGGACGGGCGCACGTTTTTTGGCAGAGTGTTCACGCGGGGTCCGTGAAGGCGGCGCGGGAGAGCGACGTGGAGGTGATCTGGAACGGTCCGGCGACGGAGACGGATTTCAACGCGCAGATTCAGATTATGGACGCTATGATCAACCGGAAGGTGGACGCGATTTGTGTTGCTCCGATTGATAAGAAGGTAATGGTGAGCGCGGTGGAACGGGCAATGCGGGAGAAGATCCCGGTAATCATTTTTGACTCTGGGATTGATACCGAGCAGTTTATTTCGCAGGTGATGACGGACAACAAAGAGGCGGGACGAGTGGCGGCGCGTCGGATGGGCGAGATTCTGGGGGGCAAGGGGAAGGTGATTATGGTGGCGGTACAGCCGGGGGGCGGTTCCACGATGCTGCGGGAGGAGGGCTTCGAGGAAGAGATTAAAAAGTTTCCGGGGATCCAGTTGGTGGACAAGCGGTATGGCATGTCCGACTACGCGAAGAGTTTGCAAGTGGCGGAGAACATGCTGACGGCGTTTCCGGACGTGGCGGGGCTGTTTGCGTCGAACGAATCGAGCGCGGCGGGAGCGGCACAGGCGCTGAAGGCGCGGGCGGGGAATAAGGTGAAGGCGGTGGGGTTTGACTCGAGCCCGGCGCTGGTCGCGGACTTGAAGGCTGGGGTGTTTGATTCGTTAGTGGTGCAGGACCCGTTTCAGATGGGCTATCAATCGGTGCAAAACGCGATGAAATCGATTAACGGGCAAGCGGTCGTGAAGATCAATAACATGCCGCCGCAACTGGTCACCCAACAGAACGTGGGCCTTCCGGAGATTCAGGCGAAGCTGAATCCCGAATTGAAGAAGTACCTCGACTAGGCTAACTGGTAGAGGAAGCTTGGGATAGGTTAGATTGCACTTTCGAAAAGATGGTGCTGATGTTGGGGCCGATGGTGGTCGGAAAGGTCGCGCCGATGGCTACCGCTATGAACGCGGCCATGAGGGCATACTCGATCAAATCCTGGCCTCGCTTGTCGTTCGCCTGGCGGCGGATGAGTCGAAGAAGTTTCGTTTTGATGTTACACAGCATGGATTTGGCCTCGACAAAATTTATTAGGACAAGACCATGATGCGCTTAGGCGAGCCAAAGAAACAAGAACCCTTTGGCTTTAGAACCTTATCCGATTCGCCTTAGTACTACTGACTTAAATGATGGGGTCGGGCAGGCCGAGGCGGGTTCGGATGTCCGAATAGATGTCGGAGATACTGCGGGTGGCGTCGACGGAGACCAGGACGCCCATGCGGTCGTAGAGTTCGAGGAGGGGTTTGGTTTTTTCGTGATATTCGCGGAGACGGGTTTTGAGGGCGTCGGGATTGTCGTCGGCGCGTTTGGTGAAGCCGGAGCCT
>JANODS010000850.1:0-1043 GCA_031412835.1 Acidobacteriota bacterium
CTGCACCTCGCGCGTATCGATATGCGTCGCTTGAAACGCCCCGGGCAGAAACGCGCTCCTCCAGTTCTGATTGCCCTGCGTCGGCAGACCATCCGGGCACAATACAATGAACCCCGGCAGGTTCTCATTCTCCGTTCCCAAGCCGTATGTCACCCACGATCCAAAGCTCGGCCGCACCTGCCGCACATCGCCGCAGTTCAACATCATCAGCGACGGCTCATGGTTCGGAATATCGGTATGCATCGACCGGATCACGCACAGGTCGTCCACGCACTCCCCGACGTTCGAGAAGATCTCGCTCACCTCAATCCCGCTCTTCCCATAGGGCTTGAAGGAGAACGGCGAAGCAAACGCCGCTCCGGTACGCCGCTCGGTCTTCAGCGTAATCGGAATCGGCTTCCCGCCAAACTTCGTCAACTGCGGTTTCGGGTCAAACGTATCCACATGCGAAACGCCGCCATTCATAAACAGGTGCAGAACGCGTTTGGCTTTGAACGGCAGTGGAGGCCGCTTCGCCCCCTGCAGTTCGGAAGTCAGCGCCAGCGCTCCCATCCCCATCCCGCATCGGGTCAGCATCTCGCGGCGTGTGATCAAAAAGTCTGTAGGTTTCATTCGACAAAAGCAAATTCGTTAGTTTGGAACAACACATGCGCCAGCCGCGCCAGCACGTTCGGCCGCGCCGCCGGCGGCCCCGCAAAATCTTCTTTGGCGCTCCAAGTCGGGCCCGCCGCTTTCACAGTCGGTGCCCACGTGAAGCCGTCGCTCTCCGGGTCCTTTCTCGGGTCCACGATAAAGTCCAGCGTCTCCCCCTTCTCCACCTTGATCCCGGCCATTTTCGTTTCCGCCGAAGACCCATTCACTACCCAACTCCCCAACTCCCCCTGCCGCGAAGAAACAAGCCGCCCTTTCACCCCGTCCCCGTACGGCACCGCCCCCTGGTTGTGCCGCAGCGAGCCGTCAATCGAAATCGTCGCCGTCACCGGACTCACCCAACGCCGCGTAACAGCTGTCGTATCCCCCGGCTCCCCGCCCGTGGCCCGCAG
>JANODS010000851.1:0-8851 GCA_031412835.1 Acidobacteriota bacterium
CTTCCAGGCTCTTGCGCCAAGTCTCCTGCCCCAGTTGGGCGAGGATCTGGTGCGCCGCAATGAGCCAAGCCCGTGCTTCTACGTAGCGCCCGCGGGAAAGCGCGACTCCGCCGTGGCCGAAGCCGAGCAGGCGCGCGGTGGTTACCCGGCTATAGATCAGCTCCCGGCGGTATCGATCCGGATTCGTGGTTTGGAATCGGGCCTGCTTCTCCTCGAAACGACGCCGGGTTAGGTCGAGCGCGGCGTCGAAGTCCCAAGCCGCCTCGTTCAATTGGCCCAGGTTCCGCCGCCAGAGTCCTTGGTAGTAGCGCACCAAGGCCATCGTGCCGTGGCACGGGAAATCCGCCTCAGCCAGATGCCCTTCGACGAAGTCGCGGAGTCTGCCGAGGGCCTGTCCGGTCTCCGGCCAGGCGGGGCCGCGCAGACGGGCAATGACGTAGGCGAGGCAGCACCAGACGCGTTGGCGCAGGAGCCGGCGGGTCGTCTCCCGGTCGGTCGAGTCCCTCAGTTCGCGATGCCACGCGCCGACTCCGTCGAGCAGTTCGTCCACGGTCGGCCCCAACAGCGCCACGGCTTCGGGTGCTCGGCCCATCGCGTCGAGGTAGTCCGCGGTCAGCCCCAGCGCCTTCAGCCGGAGTCGATTGTTGAGGTCGGCACGGCGCGTGCGGTGGACCGCGAGCAATTGCAATAGCTCGGTCGCCGCTTCGTCCAACTCGGGGCCGAAGGCAGAGGCCCGCATGCGGGCTTGGAAGGGATCGACCAGCCCCGCCAGTCTCGTTTCCAACAACATGGAATAAGTATTCCAGAAAAACGGAAGAGCTGGTGGCCAGGGAAATTTTCGGGCCTAATGGGGGCAGAACAAGAGAACAAAGTATGCAAAACCAAACCCTCTACGAATCGCTCACCCGCTTCCCCTTCGAACTCTCCTTCGCGAAACGGCTCGGCAGGGAGAATCGCTGGACGACAAACTACACCGACAGAGCCATCGCCGAATACAAACGCTTCGTCTACCTCGCCATGGTGTCGCCGACCCCGGTCACCCCCTCCGCAACCGTCGACCAAGTCTGGCATCTCCACCTGCTCTATACCCGATCGTACTGGAAGGAGCTCTGCTTCGAGCTGTTGGGCCGCCCGCTTCACCATGATCCTTCGGGTGGGAGCGGGCGCGAAGCGACCAAGCTGTGGAACGGGTACGAGGCAACCAAAGCGCTTTACCGGACCGAGTTCGGCGAAGAACCGCCGACCGAACTCTGGCCCGCTTCCGCGGATTGGATCCTACCTCGACCGGCTTGGTGGACGCGGTTCCAGACGTTCGAGGCATTCCCTATGGTTCTGCCCATGCTCGGTTTTTCGGTCGGCCTGGGCTCGGCGCTCTTCGTGGTCGCTCTTTTCGCCTTCATCGCCGCCATCCCGCTGCTGGCTCAACTTGGGGGCAGCAAGCGCCGACGGGGTTCCGACAGTGCCGATTGCGGCGCTATCAATTTTGACGCCGGTAGCTCCGACTGCGGCGACAGCGGCGGGGACTGTGGCGACGGAGGCGGCGGCTGCGGCGGGGGAGGATGCGGCGGAGGCGAATAGGTCGCTCCTTCCGTTTTCGCCAATCCGGGCGATCATAGAGCGATGGTCGACCTTGCCCAAATTCGAGCCGCTGCCGGGCGCATCGCCGGCTCGGTTTCACTTTCGCCCCAAGTCCGTTCGGAAGAGCTCTCGCAGCTCACGGGCAACGACATTTATCTCAAGCTTGACAACCTGCAGATGACCGGTTCGTTCAAAGAACGCGGTGCTCTGAACAAGATCCTGACGCTTACCGCGGAGGAGTCCGCCCGCGGTGTGATCTGCGCTTCGGCCGGAAACCATGCTCAGGCGGTCTCCTATCATGCGACCAAGCGGGGCATTCGCGCCTTCATCTACATGCCCCTACACACGCCGCGCGTGAAGGTGACGGCGACCCGCCGCTATGGTGCCGAGGTGATCCTGCATGGCAGCAATTACGACGACGCTTTCGCCGAGGCGCGACGTCGTGCCGACGTCGATAATTTGACGTTCCTGCATGCCTTCGACGACCCGGCCGTCATCGCCGGCCAAGGAACGCTCGGCCTGGAAATGCTCGACCAGGAGCCAACGCTCGAAGCCATCGTCTGCCCCATCGGCGGGGGCGGTCTCATCGGCGGCCTGGCGTGTGCCGTGAAGTCGATCCGGCCCGATGTGCGGATCATCGGCGTGCAGACGGCGCGGCTGCCTTCGATGCGCGCGGCCCTGGAACACGGCGAGCCGGTGACGATCCCTCGGGCCACCACCGTCGCCGACGGCATCGCCGTGCGCCGGGCGGGAGATCACACATATCCGCTGGTCCGTCGCTATGTCGACGCGATCGTCACCGTGGAAGAGGAAGAGATCGCCAAGGCCATTCTGCTGCTGCTCGAACGCGAGAAAACGCTGGCCGAAGGGGCCGGTGCCGCGGCGTTGGCTGCTGTGCTGCACGACAAGACCGGGCTCACCGGTCGCCGCATCGGCGTGCTCGTTTGTGGCGGCAACATCGACGTCACTTTGCTCAGCCGGATCATTGAACGCGGCCTCGTCAAAGACGGGCGCCTGGTTCGCCTCCGCATCCATCTGCCCGACCATCCGGGTTCGCTGCATCGGCTCACCCATGTGATTACGGAGAACGACGCCAACATCGTCGAGACCTTGCACGACCGCGCCTATTATGGCGTGAACCTCGGCGACACTGTGATCGACATCACGATGGAGACGCGCGGCCCCGATCACATCGCCAGCCTGATGCAGTCACTGCTCGACGCTGGTTTCCCGCATGATCGGGTGCTGTAGCTAGTCGATCCGAACCGGTTTGCGCCGCTCGACGAACGGCGCAAACCGCACGCGATCTTCCTCGCCGAGACGCACCGGCTTCCCGTCGGCGATCCGCACGAACAGCCCTCGCTGCGTAGCCTCCGCCACCTCCTCCCCGCGTTGGTTCGTGAGCCGGTAATGCACCATCGCCGAGGCCTTGCCGAAGTCTCCGACCCACGCTTCCAACGTCACGCGGTCTCCGAAATGAACAGGCCGCTGGTAGACGATGGAAGTCGCCGCCACGATGGGAGTAATCCCCTTTTCGGCCACGCACGCCACCGACAGTCCCACCGCTTCGAGCAGCTTCAAACGACCGATCTCCAACCACTGAATATAGACGATATTGCTCACATGACGGGCAAAATCGATCTGGTACGTATACACTTCAAATTCACACGTCACACGAGCCATACTATGCAAACTAGCACGCTCACCCTGCTGCTCCTCGCCACGCCACTGTTCTCCCAATCCCTGCCCCGCCTCGCTTCGGCCGGGCTGACTTTCGCTGCTGAAGAAGGGAAGCTCGTCATCCGTTCGGTCGCCCGCGAAGGCAATGCCGCGCGGGCTGGTCTGCTTCCGGCTGATGTCGTGCTGTTCGTCGATGGCGCGCCCGCCGAGGCGACGAACGTTTTTGCGCGCCTTCTGCTTCGACGCGCGGCACCGGCATCGGTGCGGCTCGCGATTCGCCGCGCGGGCCAGCCGCTCGAGATCAACCTGAACTATCCGGCTCCTGCTGACGAACCTGGCGTTGTCTACGGCACACTTCCGGTCCGCGACCATCTACGCCGCACCTTGCTCACGCTGCCGACCGGGGAGGCACCGCATCCCGTGATTCTTTTCCTGCCCGGAAGCGGCTGCGGCACCCAGGAATCGCCGACGCGGAATACGTCCGAGGCCCGCATTTTGCATGGCCTAACCGCAGCCGGTTACGCTACCCTCCGCGTGGAAAAGCCCAGCGTGGGCGATAGCGCGGGCCCGCCCTGCTACTCGGCGGAAGCTGACTTAAATCTTGACGTGGAGACCTATCGAACCGCCTTCGCGTTTCTGCAAAAACATCCGGCGATCGACCCGCGGCGCGTGTTTCTATTCGGCCATTCGGCCGGTGCAACCTTGGTCCCGCTCGTCGCCAAGGATCTACCGATACGGGCGATTGTCTTGAGCGGCGCGATGGGCACAAACTTCCACAATTACGTTCTGGCGATGCGCCAACGAATGGCTGCGCTCGGGCAGCAGCCCCCTGCCAAACTCGAACTGACACGTGGGTGCCTGGCCCGTTTGCTGAAGCAGAGAGAGACCGCCGAAGAGATCGTGGCCGCGCAACCCGCGTGCCGGTCCGATGTGTATTTCGATTCGCCTCCGGTCTACATTGCCCAGTGGAATGATCTGGATCTTGCGGCGGCGTGGCAGCCCCTTCGCGCCCCCGTTCTACTTCTCTACGGCACCGGTGACTTCGTTTCGAGCGAAGCCGAATCCCGGGCTCTCCTCGCGAAGATCAAAGGCCGCGCGAAGCAACTTCTTACTCTCCCGATGGACCACGGCTTCCTGGCGCTCGCCACTCCGCAACAAGCCTGGAACGCCGAGGTCGGGAAAGGGCCCGCCCCGGAATTCTATGCCCTTGTGATTGACCGGATTTGCAAGTGGCTCAAGCAATAGGATTGCTCGTGCCTCCCATTCGCATCGCCATCATCGGTGCCGGTAACCTCGGCTCCTGGCTCGCCGTCCATCTGGCCAATGCCGGTCACGCCGTCCATCTTTGCGTCCGTAACGATCCTGGTCCTCTCCACGTCGATGGACTTCCTTCCCGTACCGTACCTCACTACTTCGACTCCGGTCCGCCCGCCGATTTCGCCTTTCTCACGACCAAGACTTACGACAATCCCAGCGCTCTTCCCCGCGTCAATGCCCCCATCCTCGCGGCCATCCAAAACGGCCTCACGCAACCCGGCATCCCCGTCCTCTCTTACGTTTACATAGAATCGCAAAACGGCGTCCGCCACGCGTTCCCGCCGCCTCGCCCCCATTTCACCGTCCCCCCCGGCACCCCCCTCCCCGCTCTCTTTCGCGATACCCCGATCCAACTCCACGAAGACCCCGACTTCCTCTCCGCCGCCTGGCGAAAGATGCTCCATAACTGCGTCTCCAACCCGCTCACCGCTCTCGCCGGTCGAGGCCTCGAAATCCTTCGCGAACCCCTCTACCGCCGTTGGGCCGAACAAATTCTCGCCGAATCGTTGCCCCTCGCCGCCCGTGCTGGAGCCATCGTCGATCCCGAACTGATCCTCTCAACTCTTGGCTCGTACCCGCCCGGTACCCGTACGTCCATGCTCCAGGACCGGCTCCTCGGAAAGCCTCTCGAACTAGCCGCACTCAATGGATACCTCGTAGCACTCGGCACCCGGTACCAACTGCCCACCCCGGTCAACCAAGACCTCGTCGCTCGCCTTGGCTAACCTCCATCGTTATGGGGTATCATCGCCGAAGCCATGTTACGCTTCGCTTTGATCTTCCTCATCCTCTCCGTAGCCGCGCTCGCTCAGGAGGTTCGCGCCAGCATCTCTGGCTCCATCACGGATGCCTCCGGTGCCCCGGTCCCCGGCGCTGTGATCACGGTCACGAACATCGGCAAAAATACGAGCATCGTCTCGAATAGCAACGAGTCCGGCCTGTACAGCACCCCTCTCCTCGAACCCGGCGCCTACACCGTCGTCATCACCCGCGATGGGTTCCGCCGCGTCGTCCGGGAAAACATCGTTCTCCAAACTCTCGACAAAGGGCGCATCGACATTCAACTCCAAGTCGGCGCGGTCACCGACTCCGTAACCGTCGCCTCCTCCATCTCCCCCCTTCAAACCGAAACCGCCAACCGCGATACCGCGATCGCCAATCAGCTCATCGCGAATCTGCCGACCCAAGGCCGCAACCCGTTTCAAATTGCGTGGGCCGCCCCCGGCGTCTTCAAAACCGGCGGCTGGCGTTATCTGCGGTCTTTCGATATCGGCGGTACCACCGGATTCTCGGTCAACGGCGGCCGCAGCGGCGAAAACGAAGTGTTGATGGACGGCATGTCGAACGTCCGCTCCAGCCGCACCGTGATGAACGTCCCCACCATGGAAGCCGTGCAAGAGTTTAAGGTGCTGCAGAATACCTACGACGCTCAATATGGGCGCACTGGCGGCGGCATCGTCACCATCGTCACCAAGTCCGGTTCGAATCAGTTTCACGGCAACCTCTTTGAATACTTCCAGAACGACAAGCTCAACGCGAACCAAACAGAACTCAATTCCGCCGGCATCAAGAAGTCGCCGAACAACATCAACGCCTACGGCTTCTTCCTCTCTGGGCCCGTCGTTGTCCCCAAGCTCTTCAATGGCCGGAATAAGCTCTTCTGGACCCTCGGCTACGAAGCGATGCGCCAACGCTCCGCCGATCCCGGCGTGCAAACCGTTCCCACCATGGATTGGCGCGCCGGTGACTTCTCCACCCTTCGCAACGGCCAAAACCAGCCCGTGCTGGTCTTCGACCCGCTCACCACCATTGCCGATGGAACCCGGCAACCCTTCCCCGGCAACCGCCTCCCCGCCAACCGCATCAGCCCCATCGCCACAGCCGTATTGAAGTTTCTTCCCGCCCCTACTTCGCAAGGCGTTGGCCCCGCGTTTGTTCAAAATTATCCCTATCCTTCCCGCTGGGTCGGTGACCTCGACCAGTGGTCTGGTCGCCTCGACTACCAGGTGAACTCCAAAAACAACACCAACTTCCGCTACGGTCAAAACCCGTTTAGCGAATACCGTGGCCTCGTTTTCGTCAAGAACGTCAACGATGCCAACCCCGCTGAGCCTACCGGCAACGCCCCGCTGCGACGCAACGGGCGTACCATCGGCCTCAACTGGACCTCCACCATCAACCCCACCACCACCTTCGACTTGCGCGTCGGCCTCAACCGTTGGGAAGAGTCCTCTGGTAACTCCTACGGCAGCGGCTTCGACCCCAAGCAACTCGGCTTCGATGCCAACCTCGTCTCTCAATTCACCCGCCTAGCCTTCCCCCGATTCGATTTCCAGAACAACGTTTCCAGTCCATCGGACCCGGCACCCTCCTCAGCGCCGGCACGAACGACGTCTACACCATTCAGCCGAACATGAACAAGGTTGTCGGTCGCCATTTCCTGAAGTTCGGCGTCGAACTTCGCCGCTACAACGACAACTCCCAGAGCCCGGGTCTCGCCGCCGGTGCCTATACTTTCGGCAAGAATTGGACACAGGCCGTCTCCAACCGCGCCGACGCCACCTCCGGCCACGAACTCGCCACCATGCTCCTCGGCTATCCCTCCTCCGGCTTTGTTGATCGCAACATCGACCCCGCCTACGTCCACTTCTTCTACGCTGGCTTCTTCCAGGACGATTGGAAAGTTTCGAACCGGCTCACTCTGAATCTCGGCCTGCGTTGGGATTACGAATCGCCTATGACCGAACGTTACGACCGCATGGTGCAGTCGATCGACTTCAACGCCGCCAGCCCTATCGCCGCCCAAGCCACCGGGCTCAACCTCAAAGGTGCCGTCCGCTTCGCCAACGTTGGCGGTGCCCCGCGCGGCTCCTTTGCGCCCGACAAAAACAACTTCGCCCCCCGCGCCGGCTTCGCCTATCGGATCGGCGAGAAGACGGTCGTCCGCGGCGGCTACGGCCTCTACGTCCTCGGCCAAAATGCAACTGGTGTGAACCAGGGCTTCAGCCAACGCACGAACGCCGTTACGACGGTGGATACTCTCACTCCGGCGGTCAACCTGTCGAACGCTTTCTCGAACCAAGTAGGCGGCCGCCTCCTCAGCGCCGTTGGTGCCGCCGACGGCGCGGCCAGCTTCATCGGTCAAGGCCTGACCGTCAATTGGCAACAGCGGCCGCTGCCGTTCTCCCATCAGTACTCGTTCGATATCCAACGGGAACTCCCCGGCGGCGTGCTGATTGAAGCGGCCTATGTCGGCAACCAGACCCGCAAACTGCCCATCGCCTCAAACGCCAACTTCGTACCGACGAACGAACTGAATCGCCGCACCGCCGCTGGCGTCATCGACAACGCCTACTACAACGCGCAGATCCCCAACCCCATGCGCGGTCTGGTTCCAAACAACGCTGCCCTGAACGGCACCACCATCGCGCGGCAGAACCTGCTCTTCACCTTTCCGCAGTTCAGCCCCTTGTCGGTCGCCAACCTGCCCATCGGTCAGCAGCGCTATGACGCCATTCAGATCAAGGCCACTAAACGCTTCTCTGGTGGGCTTACGTTCCTGGCCAGTTACACCGGGGCCAAAACTCTCGAGCAGGTCAGCTTCCGCAACATCCAGGATTTCAACCTGGCCGATCCAGCCGCCTCCCGACTCGAAAAACAGTCCGCCGACCAGATCGATATCCCGCGAAAGTTCAACCTCGCCGGTGTCTGGGAACTGCCTTTCGGCAAAGGCAAGCGCTTGGCGAACAACATCAACAGCGTGGCCAATTTCCTGATCGGCGGCTGGGAACTCAATGCCAACATCACCTACATGAAGGGCTGGAATATCCAGTATCCGAACGCCGCACAAGTCGGCACCGGGAGCGCCAAACTCGACAACCCCACCGTCGGCCAGTGGTTCAATACGGACTTGTGGAACGGCACCGGAGGTCGGCGGGTCTCTTCCCAGGAGCCTTTCACGCTCCGCGACTTCCCCCTGCGCTTCGGCGACGTCCGCGTCCCCGGCTATCAGAACTGGGACGCGTCCATCTCGAAGTACTTCCCCATCCATGAGCGAGTCAAGGCGCAGTTCCGCTTTGAAGCGGTCAACGCACTCAACCGTCCGTGGTTCACTGGCATCGCCTCGGTCGACGTCACCAACGCTTCGTTCGGTCGTCTCAACCCCGTCCAGGGAAACCTGCCACGCTTCCTGAAGCTCGGCCTGAATCTTCAATTCTAATCGTTGGCGAGAATCGCGACGGCTTGGCTTTCAATGATCCGATCGTCATCGGTCACC
>JANODS010000852.1:0-24457 GCA_031412835.1 Acidobacteriota bacterium
CAAGGCACCGTGGCGCTGGATCAAGAAGCTCGGACCATGTGGATCTTCGAGCCGCATGTGGCGGAGCAGGTCTACGAGGCTTGGGTGAAGGAGTTGCAGATTCCGGTGGTTCGGAATGCCTGGCTTGATCGGGCGAAAGGGGTGAAGAAGGAAGGCGATCGGATTGTTTCGATCACCATGCTCGATGGGAAAATCTACGCCGGGAAGATGTTTTTGGACGCGACTTACGAAGGCGATTTGATGGCGGCGGCGGGGGTGAGTTACCACGTCGGGCGGGAGGCGGGGAGCACTTATGGGGAGAAATGGGCGGGCGTTCAGACGGGCGTCCTGCACCATCGACATCATTTTGGGGCCGTAAAGACGCCTATTTCGCCTTACGTGGTGCCGGGCGACCCGAAGAGCGGGGTGCTGCCGCGGATCAGTACCGAGCCGCCGGGGAACTACGGGGAGGCGGATGGTAAAATTCAGGCTTACTGCTTTCGGATGTGCCTGACGAAGGTTCTGGAGAATCGGGTGCCTTTTGCGAAGCCGGCCGGGTATGACCCAAAGGAGTACGAGTTACTGGTCCGAATTTTTGAGGCTGGCTGGCGGGAGACTTTCCAGAAGTTCGACGCGATTCCGAATGGGAAGACGGACACGAACAACCATGGTCCGTTCAGCACAGACAACATCGGGCGGAACTGGGACTATCCGGAAGCGAGTTATGCGCGGCGGAAGGCGATTGAACAAGAGCACGCGCAGTATCAGCAGGGCTGGCTGTACTTTATTGCGAATGACCCTCGGGTGCCGACGGAGGTGAGAACGGAGATGGCGCAGTGGGGGTTGGCTAAAGACGAGTTCAAGGGGAGCGGGAACTGGCCGCATCAGATGTACATCCGCGAGGCGCGACGGATGACGGGGCAGTATGTGATGACGGAGAACGAGCTGTTGAAGAAGCGGGCTACTCCGGAATCCGTCGGAATGGGTTCGTACGGGATGGATTCGCACAATATTCAGCGGTATATTACGCCGGAAGGGTACGTGCAGAACGAGGGCGATATTGGGGTGAGCACGAACGGACCGTATCAGATCTCGTATGGGTCGCTGGTGCCGAAGCGGGGGCAGGTGGCGAATCTGTTGGTGCCGGTTTGCCTATCGAGTTCGCATATCGCGTATGGCTCGATTCGGATGGAGCCGGTGTTTATGATTTTGGGGCAGTCGGCGGCGACGGCGGCGGTGATGGCGATCGACAAGAGCTTGGCGGTGCAGGATGTTTCGTACGCGGAGTTGAAAGCGCGCTTGGAGAAAGACGGACAGGTTTTAGATTATCGGGCGGCCAAGTAGCCGAGACTGGTGAGGAACTCGATCATGCGCGTCGTGGTTTTTTCGTAGTATTCGTTGTTGCCGCGGCCGTGATTGAAGAAGCCGTGGGTCTGGCCGGGATAGGAGACAAGCTCGCATTTCGCACCGAGAGAGACGGCTTTGTCTCGATAGAGTTCGATGGGATGGAAAGGGACGGTGGTGTCGGCTTCGCCGTGGAAGATGATGGTGGGCGGGGCTCCGCGCTTGAGGTGAATGAACGGCGAGAGGTCGTCGGCGGGGACGCCCATGCGTTCTGCCGTGATACTGGCGGGGAAGACCAGGGCGGGGTTGAAGAGAACGAGAGCGTTGGGGCGGGAGCTGGCTTTTTCGACTTCGCCGGGCTCTTCGAAGCCGGGGACGGTGGCGGTGGCGGCGGCGAGGTGGCCCCCGGCGGAGCCTCCACCGGCGGCGAGGCGGTTCGGGTCAATGCCGAGGCGCTTGGCGTTGAGGCGGATGTAGCGGAGAGCCGATTTGGCGTCGCGGACGCAGGCATCGACTTTGACCTGGTGACGGCTGGCGACGCGGTAGTCGGCGGTGATGGCGACCATGCCACGAGAGGCGAGGAGCTTGGATTGGTTTTCGAACTGGGCGGGGGAGCCGTTGGCCCAGCCGCCGCCGAAGAAGAAGACGATGGCGGGGCGGGAGTCGGTGGCGGCGTGGCCGGGTGGATTGTAGATCCAGAGACGGAGTTCGACGGCGCCGATGGTCTTATAGACCTCTTCGCGGGCACCGGGGAGGACAGGCGGGTACTTCAATTGGGCGAAGGCGGGGAGAGCGAGGGCGGCGAGGAGGAGGGCAAGGCGCATGGAGAGATTATGTCGCAAGCCGAGCTTTGGTAGGTTAGAGGCTATGCGTATTTGTTTATCCCTCCTTGTGATGATGGCCGCGGCGCTGAGCGCGGCGGAACCCAATAGGCTGACCGCGGAAGAGAAAGCGGCGGGTTGGAAGCTGCTTTTCGATGGCAAATCGATGAAGGGCTGGGGGGACATTCGGAAGGCCACGCCGCCCGGAGATTCCTGGGTGATTGAGGACGGTTGTTTGAAATCGGTGCCCGAGCCCAAGTTGCGGGAGGATCTGTTTACCGCGGCAAAGTACGCGGATTTTGAGTTGGCGTTTGAATGGAAGATCTCTTCGGGCGGGAATAGCGGCGTGAAGTATCGGGTGCAGGATCGGTTCTGGATCGATGAGCGGCGGATCAAGGAGTATAAGAAGTTTGAGGACCTGGCCAACGACGCTGTGCGGAACCGGAAGGGGACGCGGAAGGACGGGACGCAAGAGTATATCGTGGGCTTTGAATATCAGGTGATCGACAATGTGAAGCATAAGGACGCTCAGCGGGGGGCTTATTACCAGGCTGGGGCGCTGTACGGAATGGTGCCGGCGGCCCAGGCGGCATCGAAGCCGGTGGGCGAGTTCAATCAGGCCCGGGTGATGGTGAAGGGGAAGCACTTCGAGCATTGGCTGAACGGGGTGAAGGTGGCGGAAGGGGAAATGGATGCGACGGCGGCGCTGGCGAAGACGGCGGAGCGGTGGACGAAGGAATCGTTGATTTATCAGGCGTTGGCGAATCAGCCGGTGAAGCAGTGCCCGATTACGCTGCAGAACCACGGCGACGCGGCGTGGTTCCGGAACATCAAGATTCGTCCGCTTTAAGCGTTGTAGGAGTTCGTCGTGAAACCGCTAACGGTCGCGGCTCTGTATCGCGGAATCCGGGCCGGCGGCGGAGGCACTAGCGGCGCTTGGAGGCCGGTTTTCGGAGGATGCTGATGGCTCCGAGGACGGTGGCCGCGGCACCGAGCAAGAGGAATAGGGATGCCTTCAAATCGTCGGGGCCATCGTAGTAGCGCGTGGCCCAGAGACCGCGTCCGATGAGCCCGACAACGGCGACGGTCCAGGCCAAAAACAGCATTCCCATTCTTCCCGTGGCGGCGAGGCCTGTTGCAATGAGCCCAAACGCCGATAATACAAAGAGCGACCATTGCAGCTCCCAACCACTCCAAGGGAGCACATCGATCGACATTGAAGTACTCCCCGCCAGCCATCCCACAAACGCCATCGCGAAGCAGAACAGACAGAGGACCACATGAAAAAGCACACTATAACCGCGCAAGAGAGCTTGAACCATCAATTTATTCCTTCGAGCAAAGGGCTATTGTACCAGCGCTTGAGCCATTTGGCGCGCGCTTGCGTACTGATGTTGGTTACCTGCTGGCCCGCGGCGGCGCAATTGACGGTGGAGCAGAAGCTGACCGATTTCCAGACCGTGGTTGCCCTCTACGCAAAGCAGTACGCGCCGTACGAATGGAAGCTGGAAACGGAGAAGTTCGACCTGTACAACGTCGCGCCATGGGTGGACCGGATCCGGAAGACGACGGACGACCTGGAATATTTGCAGGTGCTGTCGGAATACATCGCCGGGCTGAACGATATCCATTCCTCGTACGTGGCGAAGTCGACATTTATCGCCGATTTGCATATTTATACCGATGTTTACGACGCCAAGGTTTTGATTGAACAGATTGATCGGGCCTACCTGCCGGTGTCTCGCTTTCCGTTTGAGGTGGGGGACGAGGTCGTACTGTTCGACGGGCGACCGGTGATGGAGGTGGTCCGTGAGATTGCACGCGGGGTGAAATTTGCCAATGAGCGGTCGACGTTGCGCTATGCCACCGATCTGCTGGTTTACCGCGATCAGTCGCAACTGCCGCTGGCGACCCGTTTGGGGGATACGGCGACGATAATGGTGCGGAAGGTGGATGGTAGCGAGTCGAGCCATACGATTCGATGGGACAAGTCGGGTTACCCGGTGACGAAATTGGGGCCGGTGCCGAACGTGCGATTCGGGGCGGATGAGCCTGCGTCGAAGGTGCGGCCCGAGAGTTCCGAGCCAGAGGACCAGCCGGTAGCGATGAATGCGGCGCGGAAGTTGCGGGCGCGTTTGCAGCGGAACGTGGTCCCGGGCGCAGCGCGACATTTGACGGGCTTTGGGGCCCGGGCTCCGATATTCCGGCTGCCGGCGAATTTCGTGCAGCGGTTGGGTCGCAACCGGGCGGACTATTTTTATTCGGGGACCTACGTCGCCGATGGGAAGCGGATTGGGTACATCCGAATCTCTGATTTCCAGCCAGTCGACTTCAGCCTTCTCTTCTTGCCAGTGCGGCAATGGGCGACCGAGATCGCGTTCTTAAAGGCGAACACGGATGGGCTGGTGGTGGACGTGATGCGAAACCCCGGCGGGTATGGGTGCTATGGCGCGGACCTGATGAGCTATTTGACGACCAAGCGGTACTTCAGCTTCGGGAACGAGATCCGCTCGACGCTCGACTGGGTGCAATCGTTCTATGAGACGGCGCAGTTGACCGTCGACGATGGATTGGAACCGTGGGAAGTGATCATGCTGCAGAATGCGTACAAGGACGTTTTGACCGCTTATGGCGAGAACCGGGGCCGAACGGGGCCGGTGGCGATCTGCGCTGCTTCTTTGGAGCTGGATCCGGTGGTGGATCGATTCTTCCAACCGATGGGCTATGACAAGCCTATACTGATGCTGGTGGATGAGTTCACGACCTCGGCGGGCGACATTTTCGCTTCGATGGCGCAGGACAATGGCATTGCGACCCTCTATGGATATCGGACGGCGGGAGCGGGCGGGGCGACGACGGAGAGTTTGGCGGGCTTTTATTCCGAGGGGAGCGCGCGGACAACCATCTCGATGTTGACGCGGGCGAAGGCCTACTCGGCACCGGGCTATCCAACGTCGATTTACATGGAAAACATTGGCATTCATCCAGAGTTGCCGGCGGACTATATGACTCGCGAGAACCTGATGAATCGGGGTGTTGCCTACGTCGAAGGGTTCAGTAAAGCCATCGTCGGGCTGATCAACCAAAAGGGCCAATAGTCTAAGGTAGAATGAGAGAGTTGCGCTAACGTTTCAGGTCTCTTACAATCATTCGAACGCGCTATGGTGAATCGGTCGCAATATGCGGAGCGGGCTCGCTCGATACTGCACTCGATTGTGGAATCCTACATCGAGACCGGCGAACCTGTGGCTTCACGAACGATCGCTAAACTCGGTGGGCATTTGAGCCCGGCGACCATACGCAACGTGATGGCGGATTTGGTCGATGAGGGTTATCTGGCCCAGCCCCATACGTCGGCGGGACGCATTCCGACGGTGAAGGCGTTTCGGAGCTACGTGCAAAACTTGGCGACGCGTCGGCTTTCGCTGGTTGATGTCCAGCGCATGCGGACAGAGTTGGGCCGGGCGGACAGCATGGAGGGTCGCATGGAAGTGTCGAGCCACTTGCTGACCGAGATGACCCACAACGTGGGGATTACGGCCTCGATCCCATCGCAGTCCCAGACGTTGGCACAGATTGAACTGCTGTTGCTGGCTGATCGGCGGGTGCTGATGGTGGTGGAGACGCGAGATCATCGGGTGAGCAACCGGGTGGTGGGTCTGGATCGTTCGACGTCGCAGGACGAACTAAACACGGTTCGGAACTATTTCAACGAGAACTTCGCGGGTTGGACGCTGTCCCGAATTCACGTGGAGTTGCGGGAGCGGTTGGCCGAAGAGCGGGCGATGTACGACGCGATGCTGCAGCGGTTGGAGATGCTGTATCAGAAGGGTCTGCTGGAAGTGGGTTTGAAGCCGCAGGTGCATCTGGAAGGCACTTCGAATCTGTTTTTGATCGATCTCTCGCTGGATAAGGAAAAGCTGCGGGATTTGTTTCGGACGCTGGAAGAGAAGCAGCGATTGTTGGCTTTGCTTGACCGTTTCCTGGAAGCGGCACCGGGCGAAGTGGGCGTGCAGGTGGGTTTGGGCGACGTGCATCCTAGCATGGAAGAGCTAAGCCTGATTGGTTTGACGGTTACGCTGCCGACGGGGCTATCGACGAAGTTCGCGGTGCTGGGGCCGATGCGGATGGACTACAGCCAAGTGATCGCGGCTGTTTCCGAAGTTGGCGCGACGGTGGAAGCACTTTCGGCCTAACGTTCTTCAGCCGAGATACACTAGAATGGTGAGCGTTGAAATGGATAATGAAGAGGTAGTGTCTGGCGAGCCCGCGGCGTCGGATGCGAGCGCGAGTCTGGTCGCTGAGCGAGACGCGCTGTTAGCGGAGAAGAGTGAGTTACAGAATCAGATGCTCCGTCAGCGGGCCGATTTTGAGAACTCGCGTCGCCGGGCGGAGAGGGAACGGATTGAATCGAGCGAGTACGCGGCGATGGAGGCGGTTCGCGCCATCGTGCCGGTGCTCGATGATTTTGAACGGGCGTTAGGGGTACCGTGTACCGATGCCGAGTACGTCCGGGGGATGGAGCTGATCTATCAGCGGACGCTGGATACGTTGAAGAAGCTGGGGCTGGAGCCTTTGGAGTCGGTGGGTGCCAAGTTTGACCCACATGTGCATCATGCGATCGACATGGTGACGACGGACGAGGCGGAGGACCAGACGATCCTCAGCGTGTTTCAGCGCGGATACAACTTTAAGGGTCGTTCGCTGCGGCCGGCGATGGTTAGGGTTGCGGTCCGGTGAGTAAACGCGACTATTACGAAGTGCTGGGGCTAGCTAAGGGTGCTGATGAGGCATCGTTAAAGGCGGCTTATCGGAAGCTCGCGATGCAGCATCATCCGGACCGCAATCCGGGCGATAAGGCAGCCGAGGAAAAGTTCAAGGAAGCGGCCGAAGCGTATGGCGTGTTGGCCGACGCGCAGAAGCGGGCAGCGTACGACCGTTTCGGGCACCAAGGCGTGGCAGGCGCGGCGGGCGGAGGACAAGGCTTCGACCCGGAGACTTTCGGCGACTTCAGCGACATTCTGGGCGATTTCTTTGGCTTCGGCGATTTGTTTGGCGGCGGGAAGCGGGGCGGCGGACGGACGCGGGCGCGGCAGGGCGAGCATCTGCGGTACGACCTGGAGATCACGCTGGAAGATACGATTCGCGGGATGAGCGCCGAAATCCAGGTGCCGCGGGCGGAGCAATGCGGGCTGTGCAAAGGGACCGGCGCGGATTCCAACGACGGGCTGACGCAGTGCGCTACTTGTAAGGGCAAAGGCGAGGTGCTGCTGCAGCAGGGCTTCCTGACGATTCGGCAGACTTGCCGAACCTGTTCCGGCCGGGGCCAACTGATCCGCCGGGCGTGCACGAAATGCGCTGGGGAAGGGTTTCAGCGGGTGGACCGGAAGCTGCGGGTGACGATTCCGCCGGGGGTCGACAACGGTACGCGGCTGCGGCTGGCGAATGAAGGGCAGTCGGGTTCGAATGGTGGACCGTCGGGCGATTTATTTGTCGTGCTGCTGATTAAAGAGCATGCCGTTTTTGAGCGTCGGGAGAACGACCTGCATTGCACGGTGGCGATCAACGTGGCGCAGGCGGCGTTGGGTACGGAGTTGGACGTGTTGACGTTTGACGGCCTGGAGCGGGTGAAGATTCCCGAGGGGGCGCAGCACGGGGAGCAGGTTCGGGTGCGGGGCAAGGGCGTGCCGTATTTGAATTCGGGCGGTCGGGGCGACGTGATCGTGAACGTGAATGTGAAGGTGCCCGGCAAGTTGTCGCGCGAGCAGCGGAAGCTGTTTGAGCAGTTGCGGGAGATTTTGCCGACGGATACGGAACCGCAGGAGCGGGGGTTGTTTGACAAGGTGAAAGACTACTTCATGTAGAGGGCCGTCGGGTTTGGTAGAGTGGTAGTAGCAATGCGGTGAGGTGCGAGAGTGGTTGAATCGAGCAGTCTCGAAAACTGCCGTACCTTAACGGGTACCGTGGGTTCAAATCCCACCCTCACCGCCATTCTGCTTTTCAAGGGCTAGTTCGATTGGGCACCCTTCGGGACATGCCCAAATCAAGGTGCGGAGCGTGATGCCGACACCGGCAGACCCGTTGGCGTGATACCGAGTTAGACTCTCCGAGCGCCCCGCCAACCTTGGTGCCACTGGTCCATCAACTCGGCCACCAACTTTGCTTGGGATGGAAGCTTGGCGATGTTCGTATTCTCCTGCGGATCAGTCTGATGATCGTACAGCTCAGTCGCCTCGATTCTCGAATGGTCGTTGCGACCGACCCATACGGTTAACCGATAGCGGTCTGTCCGCATCGAGTAACCCATCAGCTTCTGCCCGCGCGGATACTGGCTGAAGGCCGCCCGCTTCCACGTCTGCGCCGGATTGTCCAGCAGCGGCTTGAAACTCGACCCCTCCAGGTGCGACGGCAGCGCCAGACCCGCGAGTTCCGCCAGTGTCGGATAAATGTCGACGAACTCCACGAGCGCCCGGCTGTGCTGGCCAACCGCCTTCATACCGGGAGCCGACAGGAGCAATGGCGCATTGGTGTCGTTCTCCACATTGCTGTGTTTGCACCACTCGCCATGCTCGCCGAGCTTCCAGCCGTGGTCTCCCCACAGCACAATGATCGTGTTCTGCCGCAGGCCCTGGCGATCAAGTTCGTCGAGGACCTTCCCGATCTGCGCATCCGTGTAACTGACCGCCGCATAATACCCATGCTTGAGCTTACTCGCCAGCACCAGCGATATCGGGCCCTCGTCGGGCATTCCGGGATAGTTCCGCAACTCACCGCTCGAGGTGAGTGCGTACTCGGGCGCGTCCTTGGGGCGGAACGGGTTGGGCGCAAGCGGGATCTTCGCCGCGTCGTACAAGTCCCAATACTTCTTCGGCGAGACAAAAGGTAGATGCGGCTTGGCGAATCCCACAGCCAGAAAGAAGGGCTCGGCCTTGTTCTTCAGTCCGCGAAGCACCTTCACCGCGAGGTCCGCCACTTGGCCGTCCTTGTAGAAACTGTCCGGCACGTCAGCCGCCTCAAAGGCGGGACCGTCCTTTTGCTTGGGCTTGTCCTCATCTTTCTCTGGAGCGCTCTTGGTGCTCGCATAGGTGGGTGCCTTGGACGTCTGCCACGGCACCGACCACGAACGCTCATCATCGTAACCGGGATGAAAAATCTTACCGAGGCCCTGGGCAAAGTAGCCGTTTTGCTTGAAGTGCTGCGGTAGGGTGACCACGTCCGGCATCGCCTTACGGAAGTGGGTGACCAGATCCCAAACCTGGGTGGAGTCCGGGCGAGCTCCCGTCATGAGGCTTGTACGCGAGGGCGAGCAGACGGCCTGCTGGCAATAGGCGCGGTCAAACACCATGCCCTGCCGCGCGAGCCGGTCGATGTTCGGGCTCTTGATGCCGCTCACGCCGTAGCAGCCGAGTTCTGGCCTCAGATCATCCACGGCGAAGAAGAGCACGTTCGGGCGTTTGCGATTCTCTTGCGCGGCGAGCGACAGGCCCAACGCGGCTTGGCCGAACAGTTGTCTACGGGAAAGTGATTTCATTGTATGTTTTCTATGTCCACAAAACAGGTTGGCGGATGAAGAAGTTGCGCACTACTTCTTCCACGTTCGAACTAGTTGGCAGCTTCTTCCAGACGTCGAGATAGTCCTGGCGCCCATAGGCGAGGCCTCCAAAGAACAACGCAGCCTGCCGCATCGGCCACTCGTCGAAGTACATGACGTCGGACGGATGGTGCCACTTCTTCTTGTCGGCTATATAGGGGAACATGTATTCGACGGCCTGGCGGACACCGCGTCCGTCCTTTGTCTGGAAGCTCCACAGGTCATGGCCGTTGCGAGAAGCGATCTCACACAAAGTGGTCAGGGCCTCCAGATTAAAGAGGCAGTAGCCGTAGGGTTTGGTGCGGCTCACTTCGAGCGGTTGGCTGCCATCGGGCGCGATCTGCTCCGGCACAAGCAACGTGCGGAACCGCTCGGCGCATTCGACGATCCGCTTGTCGTCGCCGGTTAGCGCGGCGAACGCCGCCACCTGCAACGTCCAACAGGTACCGTGATTGTTCTTGGCGTCGCGTTCTTCGATGCCGTTTTTGCTCGTCGCCATCCAGTCGGTATAGGCGGCGAACCACTGCTTAACCTGGGAGAGTTCGTCCTTTTGCAGCGAACCAGCCTGAACGATCACGGGTATCGCTCGCGCCACCTCCACCAAGTGAATCGTGTCGATGATGCCCGTGCCGCGCCCCGTGGAGCGGCCATGGATCGCTTGGGCGTAGAGCAAGTTGGGATTCATTCGCGTAGTCGGCGTAACGAACCAGGCCCGCAGGTGCGCCGCCGCGTGGATGGCATAGCGCGGTTCGCGCGTCAGCTTCCAGGCGGCGGCCAAGGCCGGGACCTCCACACTCAAGCGCATCAGATAGTTACGATGGTCGACGAAGTTTGCCGGGTTCGTCATGCCGTCGCGGCGGATGTAAGGTCCCGCGGGATTCTTCGGATCGGGCCACCAATAGTCTCCTTCCGAGAAGAAGTCGTTCGGACCCCCGGCACTCCGCGGGCTGCGCGAAGCCACGGGCGTCACCGGCTGGCGAGCGAGAAATCGTCGTGCGTCCGCCAGGACGCGTCGGCGATCCAGCGCGGCGATATCGATCCGCGCCGCGGCCCATCCTCGCCCAGCCGCGGCGACCCCGAGAAACACTCTGCGCTTCATGCTCATTAGAATTTCACAAAAAGCGAGAACTGCCAGTTCCGCGCCTCCGATTGGGTATCGGTCACCGTGGCAAACGCGCCGCTGGTGGGATTGCGATTGGGCGCATTAAAGCTCGCCTGATTTAACGCATTGTATACCTCGGCACGGAACTGCACCTTCACGCGCTCGGTGACCGGAATGGTCTTGAACAAAGACCAGTCCCACGCGCGCTGCCCATCACCGCGAATGCCGCTGAAGCGTAGGGGCAATTGCTGCCGGTTTGACTGCAGCTGCAGGCTGGCGTCGCGGACAAAGGCTTCGGTGGCAAACCAGCGGTCCACACTGCGCGCACTGCCTTGAAGCGGAATCGCCTTCAGGTCGCCAATCAGAATCGCATTGCCAAAGCCCAGCGGAGGACCGGATTGCACAATCACCACGCCGTTCAATTGCCAGCCCCCGGCCAGCAGATCGACCGGCTTGGGAATCGATCCGCCAAAGCGGCGGCCGCGCCCGACTGGAATTTCCCAGATGCCGCTCATCGAGATGCGGTGTGGCCGGTCGTTGTCGGCGATCACCTCATACGGTCGGTCGTCGGCCGGATTCAGGTATTCGATCGCTTCCATGAACTTCGACCAAACGTAAGAAGTCTGCAAGGTGATCCCGTTTCGCATGCGCCGCTCGGCGCGCAACTGCAGGGAGTGATACCAGGAGTAGCCGTCGGGCACGACGGCGCTGAGGTTGCCGAACTGTGGATACGGCCGCAGCAGATTGCCGCGCGTGATGTTGCGGGGATACGAAGGGGCGAGTCCAAAGTACGGATTCGGGTACTGTTGGGAGAGGGAACCGATTACAGCGGAATCCCGAAGGCCGGAGCGGCTGAGGTATTGATTCGGGATCGCATTGAAGTCTCGGGAGATGGCGAGCCGAGTGCCCCGATTGGCCACATAAGCAGCGTCTACCATCACCTGCGCGGGCAGCATCTGTTGCACGTTGAACGACCAGCGCTGCGAGTAGCCCTGCTTCAGGTTCGGATCGTAGAACGAGAATCCCTGCCCGAGGCTCGTGGCCAAACCGGCTTCGGCGCCCTGCACGGGGATCAGCCCTTGCGGAAAAGGATTCGCGTTGGTAGCGACGAACGTCAACCCATTGTCGAGCGATGCCTGGATCGGCGTCGCCTGGCTGAAGCCAGTTTGCTGCGGAACCGTCCGGAAGGTGCCGATGCTGTCGTAGTAGGTACCGTAACCGGCGCGAATCACCGTATTCCGCGTCAGCTTGAAGGCCAAGCCCGCTCGTACCAGAACATTGTTCTTTTCGCCCCGGAAGGGGCTCCTTCCGTTGCCACCGCGAGCCACGAAGCGCAAGCCTCCCATCGACCGGAAGGCGGTCGGCGCAATTTCGGGAATCGGATTCAAGGCATAAGCGGTGCGCGCCGGAGCGTCCACGGGATTGGGAACCGTGGCGTCGTAGCCTGCCACCAGCCGGTCGAAACGCTCGGTCACCGGACTCTCATATTCGTAACGCAATCCGAGATTCAACGTGAGCCGCGAGTTGACGCGCCAATCGTCTTGGACGAACGGTGCCAGGTAGCGATCCTGAAAGGCGGAAGTTGCGGTGCGCTCCATCTGGCCGTCGGGAATGCCAAACAGCAGAGACGCCAACTCCTGGCCGATCGCGGCGGGTGCCGCGTTATCGAGCGGCCCGCGGGTGAAAGTATTCGCGAAGTTGAGATCGGGCGAATTCGCCAGTGGGATGCGTGTGCCAAAGCCGCGATAGAGCCGCGCGTCCAGGCCATAGCGCAGCGTGTGCGCACCGCGCGTGTTGGTGAAATTCGCCTGCACCGTATGGGTGATGGTGCTGTTGGCGCCATCGCCGTTGCTCCATTCGGCGAGCGGCGAATAGGCGCCGGCGCGCACACGGGGAATGGTTGAGAGCGTCGGGTCGACCAAGCTAGCCAGCGCGCGGGAGAAGCCCAGCGTGGTGAGATCGGTCCCTTGCGTTTGCCGAGATTCGCCCATGTCGCCGTAGGAGAGGCCGTAGCGCAGGTTTAGCACCATGGTCGGACTCAGGATCAATACATCGTCCAGAGCCAGTCCGCGTCGACCGGACCGCGTGTTGAAGCGCGACACGGGTAGCCCGTAGCGGTCTTGCCCGCTAATCCAGTCGTAGTCGTGAGAGCGAAAGAAGAGCCTGTGCCCTTCGCGGATCTGGTGATCGATTCGTCCGAAGTGAGTGTTGTATTCCTGCTTGCGCACATCCGAATAGAAGTGGTTGTTGGCCCCATCGTTGCGCCCGGGTTGATTCGGCGCGGGGTAGAGATTCACAAGGTTGAACCCTACGGCGTCGAGCCGAGTACGGGGGAGGATATTGCCCACAACGGGATCGCGCTGGAAGCGCCCACCCGGGGCCGTGCGCGTCGAGAGCGGGTCGAAGATCTGATAGCGGCTACCGTTGGGGATACTCAGCAGCGCCGAAAAGTCGCCTGCGCGTTGCGCCAGGGTGGGCACGGTGTTGGTGGACGAGGTCGGACGTCCCCATTGGTTGCCCTCGTAGGCGTAAAACCAGAACGTGCGATTGCGCCCGTTGTAGACCTTTGGAATCCAGACCGGTCCGCCGGCCGAAGCGCCATAACGGTTGTCCTGATAGACGGCCGGCTTCACGCCATTGCGATTCTCAAACCAGTTGGGGGCATCGAGCGCCGAGTTGCGGAACCAGTAGCGCAAGTCGCCGTGGAGTTGATTCGTACCGCTGCGAGTGCTGATGTTTACAGTGGCTCCCGGCGTGTGGCCAAAGGTGGCGTCGTAGGGAGACACCTCCATGCGGAACTCCGAAACAGCGCTCGAGGGCGGGATGAACGCCACCCGGACCCGGCCGTCACCCAGATCCGCCGTTGTGTTGCTAATGCCGTCGATCTGGAACTCGGTGCTGAACCGCGGCCCACCCGCTACCGCCATTTGCGACGTGCCGCTCGGCGAGGACGCCTTCAACGCCCTCAGATTGGTGAGATTAACGACCTGCGGAGATAGGCGAGCGAGCTCCATTGGATTGCCCCCTCGCTGCGGCAACTCCTGCAGGCGACGCGAGTCCATGAAAGTACCGATGGACGAAGTGCCGGTTTCGAGCAGCGGCGCCGCGCCGCTCACTTCCACCGTTTCGGCGACATTGCCAATCTCCATCCGCAGGAGCAGGTCGAGCGTTTCGCCTACCCGAACCTCCACCTTCTCCATCGAAACTTTCTTGAAGCCGGAGAACTCCGCTGTCACCTGATAGACGCCCGGGATGAGAAAGGGAAGGCGGAATCCGCCGCCTTCTCCGGAGATGGCGGCAGTACCAATTCCTGTATCCACGCTCACGGCTCGAATGCTGGCACCGACGACACCCGCATCGCTCGAGTCCGTCACCCGGCCGGCAATCACTCCGCGCGACTCTTGAGCCCCGAGCCCGGCCACGAATATCATCGCCGTCACGACCGCCAAACCCACCTGACTGTGCTTCATTACAGTTATTCATAGCACTGCCTGGCCGTACAAAGAAGTGGCTGCCGGGTGTCGCAACGGTTGCTGCAACCTGTTACCGGTTCCTGTATCCTCTTAAGAAGCAAAGATGAACAGCTCCGTAGCTCCAGCGCGTGAGGATCGGGAACAAGCGCTGCGCAGCGTCCTGGAGAGCCAGACTTTCGCCCGGAGCGAACAGCTAAAGAACTTTCTGCGCTACGTCTGCGAGCTCGAGATATGCGGCCGCGGCGGCGAGATCAAGGAGTACTCCATCGGCGTCGAGGCCTTGGGTCGGCCGTCCTCTTACTCCACGACCGCGGATTCGTCGGTGCGGCGGCGCGCGTTTGAACTTCGTCATAAGCTCGAAGAGGCCTACAACGGGGAACTGGCTTCCAGCGAAGTCCGTATCGAACTGCCCAAGGGCTCCTACGTGCCGGTGTTCCGCTTCCACGGCGCGACGCCGGTCGATGACCCGGTGCCCGCGATAGAGGGGGCGCCCCCGTCGGCTCGCTGGTCTCTGCGCACGGTCGCGCTGGCGGCGGCGATTGGCTTCGTATTGGGAGCGATCACGATGCGCCTCCTCTGGCCGACCCGCCCGGTGGCGAGCGCTGGCGCGGCCATCCTCCAGGAGGCATGGGGACCTCTGGCGAGTCCGCAGGGGAACGTGCTGATTTGCGTCGCCTCCAACTTCCATATGCTGGTGCGTTCGGGCGGATTCTCCCCCGACAGCGACCTTCCGTCGTTTCCCGTGCCGCCGGAGATCCAAGGCTTCTATCGCAAAGTGAACCCATTGCCTGAGGGCGCTGTTCTCACGATGCGCCCGGCACCCAATGTTGCCAACCTCGGAGTGGTGGGCGGTGTTGCCTCGGTCTCATCCACCTTGCATGCCCTCAGTGTGCAGTATCAGATTCTACCCGAACGGTCGGCGCCGCTCGCGAGCTTCCGCAACCGGAACGTGATCCTGTTTGGCGACCCCATCAACTCTTTTGCCGCCGCACAACTTCTCAGCCGCGGCCGTCTGACCGTAGTGCAGGACCCGGCTACCAACCGCCTGGTGATCCGGGACCGGCAGAAACCCCCGACGGATCCGCCCGCCTTCTCCCGCCGCGAAGGCCGTCCCGGCGACTCGGCACAGGTTTATGGCCTGCTCACGGTTCTGCCTTCCGACGGCGCATCCGGGGAGCCGCGCCGCACTTTGATCGTCTCCGGCGTTTCGCAAGTAGGGATCCAGGGCGCGATGGAGTTCTTCGCATCGCCCGAGCGGCTCGCGGAGTTGAAGAATCACCTCCGGCTGGATGGCCTGTCCACCTTTCCCAAGGCCTACCAATTGGTGGTCCGCTGCACGGCTCAAGACAGCCTGCCGCTCTCGTGCGGCTACGCCGCCCACTACGTTTTGGAGAAATAACCGGTTGCGACAACGGTTGCAACACTCTCAAACCACTGTTCAAGCGGGCGCGCCAACTGCTATGGATAGAAAGATGAATCGACGAGACTTGCTCAAGACGTTCGGATGGATGACAGCGGCCAGCACCACCGGGTGGAGCCAAGCGCCCACGGCGGGTGTCCGAAAGCCAAACATCCTCTTTATCCTCGCCGACGATTTGGGCATTAGCGGCCTGAGTTGCTACGGCTCGGATAAGTTCCAGACGCCGCATCTCGACCGGCTCGCCGCCGGCGGCACGCGCTATACAAACGCCTACACCGCGCCACTTTGCGGACCGTCCCGCGCGCTGATTCTCACCGGGCGTTACGCGTTCCGAACCGGGGCCACCAATCAGGACGCCACTGGACTGATGAAAGCCACCGTGGAAACCATGACGCCGAAGGTGCTCAAGCAGGCCGGTTATACCTCGACGATGATCGGCAAGTGGGGTCAACTGCCGCTGGGCCCGGCCGAGTTTGGCTTCGACGAGCATCTGAGGTTCGCCGGCAGCGGAGCTTACTGGAACACGCAGGACAAAGCCAAGAGCTACACCTTGAACGGCCAGAAGACCAAGCTCGAGGACAAAGAGTACCTCCCCGATGTGATGCACGGGCGCTTAGTCGACTTCCTAATGCGCCATCGCGACAAGCCGTTCTTCGCCTATTACTCGATGTCGCACGTTCACAGCGAGATTCTGCCGACTCCCGATAGCGCTCCCGGCGTCGAGGATGCGTACGCCGACAACATCCGGTATATGGACAAGCTGGTCGGCAAGTTAGTGGCCGAATTGGACCGCCTGAAGCTCCGCGAAAATACGCTCATTGTCTTCTTCGGCGACAACGGTACCGGCAACAACTACGCGGATGTCTCGACGGTACGGGGCAAACGCCTCTCGGGAGAGAAGGGCTCGATGCTGGAAGGTGGCGCCAACGTTCCTTTGATTGTGAATTGGCCCGGCCATACGCCTGCCGGCAAGGTGACGGCCGAGCTCGTCGATTCCACCGATTTCCATCCGACGTTCGCCGAGTTGGCGGGCGCGAAACTGACGCCCGGTACCGTGATCGACGGACACAGCTTCGTGCCGCAGGTGCATGGAAAAAAGGGCACTCCACGCGAATGGATCTTCATTCAGCTCGCGCGCCAGTGGTATGTCCGCGATGCGAAGTTCAAGCTCAACCAAGCGGGTGAACTGTTCGACATGAGCAAGGCTCCGTTCGAGGAGCCGGTCATTCCGCCGGGCTCCAGGAGCGCGGCCGCGGTGGCTGCGCAACAACGCTTGCAGGCCGCGCTGGAAGGGTTGAACCCGGCAGGAGGCATTCTGGATACAGGGGATGGCACCGGTCGCCATGCGGGCCGCGAAGCGAATCGGAAGAAAAAGCGGCAGGACCGCTAGTCCATCGCTAGCTTCGCACGATCTGACGGCGTTCGAAATAGAAATTGTTGATGCGCCGCGTTCCCCACAGGGGAGCGGCAAATGGTCGGGGACGATCCGGCCTTCGCGCTGCAGTCGTTCAATGATCGCCCCTGGCGGTTGCGATGCGCTCAATAGCGGGTCGAAATAGGGGTAGTAGGAACCGGCTGCTCGGCTCAAGGAGCGACGGGAAAACCGGGGGAGCTTGTGCGTCAGCAACGATAATAATGCCGTCTGGCCCCAATCGGACAGACCGGACGACATGACCTTCGGGGGCAATCATGAGGCGGCTTTGGCGCTGACCGATCACGGCTTGTGGGGAAAAAGGGAGGTTGGCGATATGTGGTTGATGCAAAACCCCTCGCCTGCGCGTTTCCTTCGTGGGGTGATTACGGGTTTGTTGGTGTGGCGTGGAGATGAACTGGTAGGCTGAAGGTTCATGCGATACGTGAGCACACGGGGAGAAGACCGGGGCAGTGGATTCCGGGAGATATTGCTGGGGGGACTGATGGCGGACGGCGGGCTGGCTATGCCCGTTGCCTATCCGCGGCTCGACGCGGCGGGGCTCGCGGCGATGCGGAGCATGAGCTATCGGGAGATGGCGCTGGCCGTGCTGCGGCTTTTCGCCGATGACGTGCCGGAAAGCGTTTTGCGCAGGTTGGTGGACCAGACCTACACGGCTGAAGTGTATTGCAATGGCCGGGCGGGGGGGGACGCCGCGGAGATTACGCCGGTGCGGACCTTGGAACCCGGCGTGCATCTGCTCGAGCTTTCGAACGGGCCGACGCTCGCTTTCAAAGATATGGCGATGCAACTACTGGGCAACCTTTTTGAATGGGCGCTGGCCGAGAACGGGGAGACCTTGAACATACTCGGGGCAACGAGCGGGGACACGGGATCGTCCGCGGAGTATGCGATGCGGGGGAAACGGGGGATTCGGGTGTTCATGCTGTCGCCGCATGGGAAGATGAGCGCGTTTCAGACAGCGCAGATGTTTTCACTGCCGGATGAAAACATCCATAACCTGACGGTGCGAGGGGTGTTCGACGATTGCCAGGACATGGTGA
This sequence comes from Acidobacteriota bacterium, assembly GCA_031412835.1. Classification (GTDB taxonomy): domain Bacteria; phylum Acidobacteriota; class Terriglobia; order Bryobacterales; family Bryobacteraceae. The sequence continues at coordinate 18,206 of JANODS010000852.1, forward strand.
AGGCGGTTTCGAACGATTTGGAATTTAAGCGGCAGTATCGGATCGGGACAGTGAATTCGATCAATTGGGCCCGGGTGGTGGCGCAGGTGGTTTATTACTTCAAGGGCTACTTCGCGGTGGCGGGGGAGGTAGGGGCGCCGGTGAGCTTCGCGGTGCCGTCGGGGAATTTTGGGAATATATGCGCTGGGCATATCGCGCGGATGATGGGGTTGCCGATTCGGCGGCTGATTCTGGCGACGAATGAGAACGACGTGCTGGATGAGTTTTTCCGCACCGGCGTGTACCGGCCGCGGGGAACGGCGGAGACGCGGCAGACATCGAGCCCGTCGATGGACATTTCGAAAGCCTCGAATTTTGAGCGGTTTGTTTTTGATTTGGTGGGGCGGGACGCGGGACGGGTGAAGGCGCTGTGGCGGGAGGCGGCCGAGCAGGGCTCGTTTGATTTGGGGGGGACGGCGGAGTGGGAGGGGATGGGGCGGTTTGGATTTGTGAGCGGGGCGAGCACGCACAGGGCGCGGCTGGCGACGATTCGGCGGGTTTGGGAGAGTTACGGAGTCATGATCGACCCGCATACGGCGGACGGGCTGAAGGTGGGCATGGAGCACCGGGAAGAGGGCGTGCCGTTGGTGTGCCTGGAGACGGCGCTGCCGGTGAAGTTTGCGGAGACGATGGAGGAGGCGCTGGGGCGGGCACCGGAACGGCCGGCGAAGTTTGCGGGGATGGAGGATCTGCCGCAACGAAGTGTGTTGGTGGAGGCGAATGCGGAGGCGGTGAAGGCGTTTATCCGGGAGCGGGCGGAAGCAAAGTGATGGTGCGGTTGGTTTACATCGCTGGCAGCTTTCGCTGCCGGCGGGGTCGCTGGCCGGGTAGGTGAAACGAATTGGATGCTGGTGCCTGATGTCGTCGAGGGGAGAGCGGTGGCTGCGGACCATTCTCTTTGTGTCCAGCCTGGGACTCGGCGCAAGCCAGCAATCGGCAATGGTCATCCTTCGAGGACGCGTGTGAGCCGCTTCCAATGTTCCTGATTCGCCAAGCCGTAGTAATAAAGGCCCACAGCGTTCGCCCCGCCGCGCGGTGCCAACGTTCCGCGAACTCCTCCTCTGCCTTGGTGTTCGGCGGCCGCGTCGACGCTGGGCGCACTCCATCGGTACCCGTATTTGGGACGCCGTCGAGGAACGATTCATTGCTGCGGAAGCCACCTCCGCCGAAGGTCGCGCTTGAGATGCCTCCATTGCCGGTCGTGCGGAAGAACGTGTTCGCGGTGCCCTGAGGGGTGAGGTTAACGCCGGGTTCCAGGGCAGCCAGGGCGAAGGCGTTGCGCCCGTTCCGCGGCAGGTCGACCAGCGTCCGACCCGTGATCACGCCACCCCGGCTGACCGAGTTTGTTTCGAGCAGGGGCGCTTCCGCCGTCACGCTGATCGTCGACTGCAAGTCGCCGGGTTCGAGGGCACGTCGATCTGGGGCCGGGCTTGGACTTCGAGAGTCAGGCCCGCTCGGACAAACTTCTTGAAACCCGTGAACTCCACGGCGAGCGAGTAACGCCCTGGCGGCAGGGACGTTATCGTATAGTTTCCAGTCGCGTTGGTCGCACTAGCCGTAACGATGCCGGTTTCCAAGTTGGTGAGGGCGACGCGGCAAGAAGCGCCGCGAGGGTAAAACACAGGGCTATTCGGTTCTCACGGTACTTTCCTTATGATTTCGTGGACGTTTCGAATCTCGGCGGGTGGAGCACACGAGGCCCGTTCGACGAGTTTGCAGGGATAGGTTTCGGAGAGGGGCTCCCGCGTCGGATCTTCGATCCGGGCCAGAAGCATGGTGGTAAGCCGCTCTCCAAGTTGGTCTTCGAAGACCGAGATGGAAGTCAGCGCGGGTTCGAGAATCGCGAACTCCGCACGGTCGCCGAGGCCGATCAGGCTCATCGTTTTGGGGATGGCAACCTTTCGCTTCGTAAGCTCTTTCCAGGCACCCGCGGCGAGTTCGTCGTTGCCGGCGAGGATGGCTGAGGGCGGGCGGGATTCCCGCAGCAGTTGGGCGGTCGCAAGTTGGCCGTAGTCGGTGTTGCTGACCTGCCAGTTCTCGCTGACGGCCATCGGGGTGAGACCGTGTTTTTCCATGGCTTGCAGATAGCCCTGGTAGCGCCGTTGGAACCATGGCAGCGCGACGTTGCCGAGATAGGCGATCCGGCGATGGCCCAGGCGGATCAGATAGCCCGCGGCTTCGTCCACGCCGCCCCGGTCGTCGTAGCACACGCTGTTATGCGCCGCCGGACCTTCGAAATTATTCGCGATCAGCGAGTACAGCACGCCGCGCTTTTCGAGGGCCTGTAAGAGGTTGGGATGGTGCACGCCGGCCAGCAAAACGCCATCGACGGCGCCGGTCTGATCGAGCATTCGCGGCAGCACAAGTTCATTGGGACGCAACCGGCCGGAGTACTCGAAGCGGCTGAAAATCAGGTCGTAGCCGCGCGCCTGAAGCGTCTTTTCACAGGCCACCAGCAGCCGCATATGCATCGCATTGAACGATTGCCGATTGCCCAGCAGGAACAGAATCGTTTGTGAGTTTTTGCTCTTCAGGCGGCTCCAGTTCACGTTCGGCCGATAGCCCAAGTCGGCGGCGGCTTTGATGACACGGGCCCGCGTTTCACTATCGGCGTACCCGCTATCGTTCAAGACGCGGGAGACCGTAGCGACACTTACCTTCGCTTCAGCGGCAACGTCGCGGATGGTGGGCATTACCCCTCCCAGAGTTCTTTCACCATGTGCTCGCCGGCGACGATGGTGGGTCGTTCGGCGCGGCCATGGTGTTGGTAGGTGAGCTGCAAATGGTTCAGGCCGAGGAGCCAAAGGATAGACGCGTGGATATCGTGAACATGGGCCGGACGTTGCACTGCGCGAAGACCGATTTCGTCCGTGGCACCAATCGTTTGACCGCCGCGCACGCCGCCGCCGGTGAAGAACATCGTGAAGCCCCAGGGATTATGGTCGCGGCCATTGCCCTTTTCATTGAACGGGGTTCGGCCAAACTCGCCGCCCCAAACGACTAACGTATCGTCCAACATTCCACGGCGGGCCAGATCTTCAATCAGCCCAGCAACGGGCTTGTCCGAGGCCTTGCACCACTTGGCATGATTGCCTTCCAGGTTCGAATGCGCGTCCCAACCAGACCCCGACCCGCAGTACAGTTCGACGAACCGAACTCCGCGTTCCACCAGCCGACGGGCCAGCAAGCAGTTGCGGCCGAAGACAGCGGATTCCGGAGTATCCATGCCATACAGCGCCTTTGTTTCGTCCGTCTCCTTCGATAAGTCGACCGCTTCGGGGCCGGACTTTTGCAGCGCATAGGCGAGCTCAAAGCTGCGGATCCGAGCGTCCAGTGTGGAATCGTCTTCGCGGCCTTGGGCGTACTCTCGGTTCTGGGCCTCCAGGTAAGCGAGGCGGGCCCGTTGCCGGTCGTCGTCCTGACCATCCGGCAGCTTGGTGTTCAAAATCGGATTCGGTCCCTGACGGAACAGAGTGCCCTGATAGGAAGCGGGCAGGAAGCCGGAGCCCCAGTTTTTCGCGTTGCCGAAAGGCTCCCGTTCGTCGATCATGCTGACGAAAGCGGGCAAATTCTTGTTCGCCGAGCCGAGCCCGTAGTTGACCCAAGCGCCCAGGCTGGGGCGGCCGGAGAGGATATCGCCGGTGTTCATTTGGCTGACTCCGCCGGCGTGGTTCAAGCCATCGCACTGGCAGGACCGAAGCACGGCCAGCTTATCGGCATGCTTTGCCACGTGTGGATACAGCTCACTTACCCACAGGCCACTCTTGCCGTGCTGGGCCCATTTTCGCGGGGTGCCCATCAACGTGTTGCCAGCCGTGCCCATGGCGGTGATCGGGCGGCCGAAGCTCGCTGGCATTGGCTGACCGCTGAGTTCGTTGAGCTTGGGCTTTGGGTCGAATAGATCGATGTGGCTGGGCCCGCCTTCCATGAAGAGGAAGATCACCGACTTCGCTTTCGGCTTATGGTGGGGCTGACGCGGAACGGTCGGATCGTGAACGGTGGCAGCAGTCGACTGCTCAGCGAGCAACGCCGCCATGGCCATGGCTCCCAGGCCGCTGCCAGCACCACGGAGAAGTGCGCGACGGGTAGTATGTTGGTTCATCGGTGTAGACCCTAATCGATATAAAGAAATTCGCTGGAGCTCAGCAGAGCCAGGCAGAGATCGTCGAGCGCGGCAGGTCCCAGCTTGGCTTGCTTGGCGAGGAAGCTTTGGCTTCGTTCGAGTTCAGCAGGGGACGGCGTGCGACCAAGCGTCAGTCGAAAAGCACGTTCGACCAGCGCGGAGGACGATTGACCAGAGTCGTTCGCGACTCGCTTGGCTAGGGCCCGCGCGAAGTTGGCGCTGGCTTCGCCGTTCATCAGTTCAAGGGCTTGGTCCGCTGTGACAGTCTCCTGACGACGGCCGCAGCTTTCAATCGCCAGGGGCGTGTCGAAGCTCTGGAGCATCGGATAGCGAACTAGGCGGCGGGCGAAGATGTAGACGCTGGCGCGGTTTTCGTCGGCGTCGCCAGTGGACTTTCGCCAATGGCGGCCTTCTTGAATTTCGGTGCCTTCGGGTACGCGGGGGAACACTCCGGGGCCGCCCATCGTGCGGTCGAGAAGTCCGGAAACGGCGAGCATTGAATCCCGGATGGCTTCCGATTCCAGCCGTCGACGGGGATAGCGCCAGAGCAGCTTGTTCTCGCTGTCGATAGCCGCGGCATCCGCCCGGAAGTCAGACGCCTGCCGGTAGGTGGCACTCAGGACGATGCGCTTGTGCAGTTGCTTGATGCTCCAACCGTCGGTGCCGGTGAAAGTGGCGGTAAGCCAGTCGAGGAGTTCGCGATGGCTGGGGCGTTCGCCCATTAAACCGAAATCGTTCGGCGAGCCAGCGATGCCCCGGCCAAAGTGATACTGCCAAATCCGATTGACGATGACCCGCGTCGTCAAGGGATTCTTCGGGTCCGCCAGGATGTTCGCCAGCGCAGCCCGGCGGCCGCTGGAGTTGAGTTCGGGCAGCGGCTGAACCGTGGCAGGGGCCGGGTCCAGGATGCTGAGGCCGCCCGGGGAAACTTCTTCTAGAGGCGAGTACAGCGAGCCGGCCTTGAGAATGTAGGTGGCTGGGGAGGTCGCTGCTTGGTCCCGCATGATCTGAACGGTGGGGAGCGGCTTCGGCAGAAGCGGCTTAAAGGCGTCGAGCTCGGCGAGGAGCGCCTTGTACTTGGCCTTCGCGGCGGCGTTGCCACGTTTGCTGATCACCTCGGCGTCGGAGACTTCAACTTGGGTGATGGCCTTATGGTAGATCTGCCAGTCGAGCGGGTCGCGGGTCGGCGCGGGCTTGCCGAGGACGGTCTGCACTTCCGGAGGAAACCGCTCCGTGTATTCCTTGCGGTACGCGGCGCGAGGGGCGGCCAGGAAGGCCTCGAGCTTGTCGAGGACCGGCGTGGCGACCGCTCGGTACTTGGCCATTTGAGTCTGATATTCGGCCACCTGTTGCGGTGTCGCCGTCGTCGACTCGTCGTCGATCTTCATGTTGGAGAAGAACGCTTGCAGCCGATAGTAGTCTTTGTGCAGGAGCGGGTCGAACTTGTGGTCGTGGCAGCGGGCGCAGCCCAGGGTAACGCCCATGAACGCGAACGCTGTGTTGTCGGTAACGTCGTTGAGGAGTTCCTGACGGCGCAGGTGGATGTTGGCCTGGTTGAACTCATCTTCGAACAGGCGGAGGTAGCCGAGGCCAGGAAGGGCCTTCGTGTCACCGGGGTAGAGTTCATCGGCGGCGATCTGTTCTTTAATAAAGCGGTTGAACGGCTTGTCGTCGTTCCAGCTTTGAATCACCCAATCCCGATAGCGCCACATGTTCGGGCGGGTGTCGTCCTGTTTGAAGCCATCGGAATCGGCGTAGCGGACGACATCAAGCCAATGGCGACCCCAGCGCTCGCCGTAACGCGGGTTCGCCAGCAGGCGGTCTACGAGGCGCTCTTCGGCACCGGGCTTGGTGTCACTGAGGAAGGCCTGCGCTTCCTCGGGACTGGGCGGCAGGCCGGTGAGGTCGAGCGTAACGCGGCGGAGAAACACGTCGCGACTGGCGGGCGGAGCGGGCTGGAGGTTCTTGGCCTTCAGCTTGTCGTAGATGAACTGGTCAATTTCGTTACGAACCCACTTTTGGCCGGCGGGGTCGACAGCAGGAGGAGCGACAGCGACAACCGGCTGAATAGCCCACCACTTTTTCTGGAT
>JANODS010000853.1:0-1108 GCA_031412835.1 Acidobacteriota bacterium
TGAACGACGATGTCGAGCTTTGGGAATTCGACTGCCAGGACGGCGACGAGCGCCGCCAATTCGGCGTCGTTGGTCACGTCGCAATTCAAAACCCGGGCGGCCCCGAGTTCTGCTCCGAGTTCCTCCACCGGACCCTTCAAGCGGTCCCCTTGATAGGTCAACAGAAGCGTCGCTCCCTCGCGGCGATACGCCTGGGCAATCGAATACGCTATCGACCAACGATTCGCGACTCCGGCGACGAGCGCGGTCTTTCCAGCTAGCAAACCTGACATATTCGTAAGTTTACCGCGAACTACTGGAGTTTCACCGGCTTGCCGCCCTGATCTTTGCTCTTCTGCGCCGCATCCATGAACGCGAACATCTCCATCGTCTCCGCCATCGGCACCGGCGACTTGCCGGTTTGGAAAAATTTCACAATCTGGCCGAGCATCGGGGCGTAGTTCACTTTCACTTTCGCCGGGCCCTGCACCACGGTTTTTTCGTTGAACACCATCGCGCCGAAATCGCCGTAGGGGCGCAGCAGATGGACCGTGCCGGTGCGGCCATCCTTCCATTTGCCGACGACGACGTCGTCACCGGAAACGATCCGAGTGACTTCGACGCAGCCTGGCCCGAGCATGGCGTAGAGCATTTCGACGGCGTGAATGCCATACCAAGTCATGTCCATCTTGTGGGTTGCATCGATGGGACCGGGGCCCCAGACGACAACGGCCTTGGCGGCTTTAGCGTCCAGAATGCCATCGCTCCAGCGCAGGCTGGACGAGGTGAACCAGGGCACGCCGTACTCTTTGGCGAGCTTCGCGATCGCGAGCGCGTCGGCGTAGGTGGCGGCCAGGGGCTTGTCGATGAAGACCGGCTTTTTGTGTTTGAAGATCTCCCGGGCTTGGGCGAGATGAATGCGACCGTCGACGCTTTCGAGCAGAATCGCGTCCACTTTCTCACACAGGGTTTTGATGTCGGGCACTATCTCAACGCCCCATTTCTCCTGCAGCTCTTTGGCGTAGCCTTCCACGCGGGTCCGGCTAGATTCGAGGTCGCTGCTCCCACCCTTGTAGGCGGCGACGATTCTTGCACCCGGTTGGTAGTCCGGATTCTTCGGATCGTTGAG
>JANODS010000854.1:0-4207 GCA_031412835.1 Acidobacteriota bacterium
CCAAGCCGGGCAAGCCGTTCTCGTTCGGCACCCCGCTGGCCATCACCGTCAACGGCAAGGCGCAAGTCATCTCGACCGGCAGCGACGTGGTCATGAGCCTCGACCCGGCGACCGGGAAGGAGATCTGGCGGGTGAAGTACGACGGGTATTCGGTCGTGCCGCGGCCGGTCTACGGGCACGGGCTGGTGTACTTCAGCACCAGCTTCGACGCCGCGTCGCTGTACGCCGTCCGGCCGGACGGCACCGGCGACGTGACCGCCACCCACGTCGCCTGGACGGCCAAGAAGGGCGGGCCGCACAGCGCCTCGCCGCTGCTGGTCGGCGACGCCCTGTACACCGTCACCGACGGCGGGCTGCTCACCTGCTTCGACGCCAAGACCGGTACTGCGCGTTGGACCGAGACCCTCGGCGGAGGGTACTCGGCGTCGCCGCTGCTGGCCGGTGGGCGGGTCTACCTGCTGGCCGAGGACGGCACCGGGACGGTGTTCACGCCCGGGGCCGGGTACGACCCGGTGGCCGTCAGCAAGCTCGGCGAGAAGGCCCTGGCCAGCCCGGCCGCCGACGGCACCGCCCTGTACGTGCGGACCGCCAAGGCGGTGTATAAGTTCGATATTTTCCCGGCCACGTTCTTCGCTCATGGAGAGGATGAGGTCCGGCGGAGAGTCTACGTGCACGGCACGGCCCTGGGGGAGAACTCGACGGTGCCCATGGTCACTCCCGAAGATATTATCCTCGCCAAGCTGGCTTGGTACCGAATCGGCGGAGAGACGTCAGAACGTCAATGGTCCGATTTGATGGGAATCTGGCGCATGCAGGGAGCAGCGTTGGATCAAACGTATCTAGAGAGTTGGGCGGATGCGATGTCTACGCGCGAATTGCTGCGGCGGTTGACGAGTCAGAAGAAACAAGCCGTTCACAACCCAAAAAAATAAAGTTGGCCGCGCCAAACCCAATAAATACGGGCCTCCCACGTCTCTGCCCCGAAACGGTGGTTCTGGTTGCTCCCCTCCCGGCGTCATAATAAAGACAGGGTGAGAACCGAATAGCCATTACGAACGAAGCCATTTTGGCGAGGGCATATAATTCCTTATCTGATTGATTCTATTGATACATCACGTCATTTAGCCCTTCAAAAAGCGCAAATTTTACGATCGAAGCCATTCGCGAGCCCTACGGGCCCTCTGTTCCGGATAGAATGATCGTTCTTATACATGCTCCCCGCCCTGTTCGATCTCACCGGTAAGGTCGCCCTCGTCACCGGCGCCGCCCAAGGCATCGGTCGCGCCATGGCCCTCGCCTTGGCCCAGGCCGGCGCCGACCTCCTCCTCGTCGACCGCAACGAACCCGGCGTCTACCGCACCGCCGAAGAGATCAACCAACTCGGTCGCCGCGCCGTCCCAGCCGTCCATGACGTCTCCGATCCCGCCCAGGTCCGCCAGCTCTTCGCGACCCTCGACTCCGCCTTCGGCCGCATCGACTTCCTCGGTAACGTCGCCGGCGAAGCCCTCCTCGGTGCCCCCGAAGACATCTCCCTCGAAGACGTCGAACAGGTCTGGCGAAACCTCGTCCTCGGCCGCTTCTGCGCCTGCCAGGAAGCCGGCCGCCGCATGATGGCCGTGGGCCGAGGCAGCATCGTCAACATCGGCTCCATCGCCGGCGTCACCGCCCTCGGCCGCGGCCACATCGCCTACAGCATGGCCATGGCCGCCGTCATCCAAATGACCCGCGAACTCAGCACCGAGTGGTCCTCCGCCGGCGTCCGCGTCAACGCCATCCTCCCGGCTCAAGTCCTCAACCCTGGCCTGGAACAGCGCATGGCCGCCGACTCGTCGCTCAAGGCCAAGTTCCTCAGCGGCATCCCCGCCGGCCGCTTCGGCCACCCCACCGACGTCCAAGGCCTCGCCGTCCTCCTCGCCTCCGACGCCTCCCGGTGGATCACCGGAGCCATCATCCCCATGGACGGCGGCAACCTCGCCCTCAACGCCGGCGGCTCCCTCCGGAAACCCCAATGACCCTCTCGCTCTACCGCACCATGCAGTTGATCCGGGCCAGCGAGGAGCAACTCGCCCGCTGCCACGCCCGCGGCCTCGTCCACGGCGCCTGCCACACCTACGTCGGCCAGGAAGCCATCGCCACCGGCGTCTGCGCCCATCTCAACCCCGACGACGCCATCTTCAGCACCCATCGCGGACACGGCCACGCCCTCGCCAAAGGCATGCCCCCCGTCGAGCTGTTTGCCGAGCTTTTTGGCCGCGAAACCGGCTGCTCCGGCGGTCGCGGCGGCTCCATGCACCTCTTCTCGCCAGAGATCGGCATGATGGGCTCCAGCGGAATCGTCGGGCCGTCCATCCTCCAAGCCGCCGGGGCCGGCTACAGCTTCGCCCTCCGCCAAACCAGCCAGGTCGCCGTCGCCTTCTTCGGCGATGGGGCCACCAACAACGGTGCCTTCCACGAAGGCCTCAACATGGCCTCCATCTGGAAGCTGCCCGTCCTCTTCGTCTGCGAGAACAACCAGTTCGCCACCGAAGTCCCCTTCGCCGACGCCGCCGGTAACCCCGACGTCGCCTCCCGCGCCGCGGCCTACGGGCTCCCCGGCGTCCAGCTCGATGGCAACGACGTCCTCGCCATCAGCCAAGCCGCCCAGCAAGCGGTCGAACGTGCCCGCGCCGGTGCCGGGCCCACCCTCCTCGAGTGCAAAACCTACCGCACCCGCCCCCACTCCGAAGGCATGGGCGACTATACCTACCGCAGCCGCGAAGACGTCGCCGCATGGCGCGAACGCTGCCCCATCAAACGCCTCCGCGCCGCCCTGCTCGCCTCCGGGGAAGCCACCGAGGCCGACCTCGACGCGATCAATGCCGAACTCCAAGCCCTCGTGAATCAGGCCAGCGAAGCCGCCGAAAGGGCCCCGTGGCCCCCTCCCGCCGCGGCCACCACGCACGTCTACGCCCCCGCCCGTGCCGTCGTCGGCTCCGCCCCTGCCGCCACTCGGGAACTCTCCTTCGCCGCCGCCACGCTCGAAGCGCTCGACCACGAAATGGCCGTAAACCCTAACATATTCGTCTTCGGCGAAGGCATCGGCGTCCGCGGCGGCAACTTCGGAACCACCGCCGGCCTCTTCGCCAAGTACGGTCCCCAACGCCTCCGCGATACGCCCATTGCCGAACGCGGCTTCGTCGGCATGGCCTGCGGCGCGGCGATGACGGGAGCCCGCCCCGTCGTCGACTTCATGTTCATCGACTTCCTCAACGACGCCTTCGGTGAACTCGTCAACCAGATCGCCAAGATGCAATACATGAGCAGCGGCCGCCTCAAAATGCCGGTCCTCCTCCGCGGCTGCATCGGCATCGGACACGCCGCCGCCACCCATCACTCCGGCAGCTATCACTCCATTTACAGCCATATTCCCGGCCTCCGCGTCGTCATCCCCTCCACGCCCTACGACGCCAAGGGTCTCTTCCTCCACGCCCTCCGTTCGGACGATCCCGTCCTCTTCCTCGAACCGCGCGAGCTCATGGCCGTCAAAGGGCCCGTCCCCGTCGAGCCCTACGAGATCGCGTTCGGCCAAGCCCGCATCCTCCAGGAAGGCACCAAAATCACCGTCGTCGGCATCGCCCTGATGGCCCAACGAGCCCTCGCCGCCGCCCGCCAACTCGCGGCGGAAGGCCTCTCCGTTGAAGTCATCGACCCTCGCACCGTCTCGCCACTCGACGCGGCCACCATCCTGCAATCCGTTCGCAAAACCGGCCGTCTCCTCATCGTCGACGAGGCCTTCGCCCCCTGCGGCCTCGGATCCGAAATCGCCGCCCAGATCGCTGACCAGGGCTTCGACTATCTCGACGCGCCCATCCGCCGCATCAATGGGGCCTTCGCCCCTACGCCCTATAGCCCAACGCTCGAACCCGCCGTCATCCCGTCCCTCGACCAAATCGTCACCGCCATCAGAAGGCTCGCCCAGGAGTAATATGTCCATCGAACTCACCGTCCCTCGCCTCGGCTGGTCCATGGAAGAAGGCACTTTCGCCGGCTGGCTCGTCCCCCACGGCACCCCCGTCTCCGTCGGCCAACCCATCTACTCCCTCGAAAGCGACAAGGTCACCATGGACGTTGAAGCGCTCGACGCGGGCATCCTCGACATCCCCGCCGACGCCCCCGTCGCCGGTGCCACTGTCGTCGTCGGCCAACTGCTCGGCCACCTCCTCCAAGC
>JANODS010000855.1:0-1655 GCA_031412835.1 Acidobacteriota bacterium
ATATATTCCCGCTTCCCCGCCAGTACGCTCAACGGAGTTCCCGCGCCCACCGCCTTCGCAAATGTAGCCAAATCCGGCGTCACCCCGTACCGACCCTGCCCCCCATCCAAGGCCACCCGAAACCCCGTAATCACCTCATCGAACAGTAATAGCGTACCGTACCGTGTCGCAATCTCCCGTAGAAACTCCAGGAACCGCGGCTCGGCAGGGATACACCCCGAGTTCGCCAGCAACGGTTCGCAAGCCAACATCGAGATCTCCGCCCCATGCGCGGCAAACAACGCCTCCACCGCCGCCCGGTCGTTCCACTCCGCCACCAACACATGGTCATGCGGCAACTGACCCTTGCCCACAGGCTCCGCTTTTCCCACCGGAAGCTCCGCTCCAAACCGATAGCTCACCAGCGCCTGGTCGCCCCAGCCATGATAATGGCCCTCAAACTTCAAATACTTCGACCGCCCCGTCACTGCCCGCGCCAACCGCAGCGCCACGTTCACCACATCCGTCCCCGCGTTCGAAAACGCGACCAACTCCGCGCACGGCACAATCGACGTCAGTTTCTCCGCCACCAAATATTCCAACTCATGCTGCGCACCAAACGTCAGCCCCTTCCCCGCCTGCGCCACAATTGCCGCCGTCACACTCGCCGGCGCATGCCCCAAAATCAGCGGCCCCCAAGCTAACCCAAAATCGATGTACTCATTCCCATCCACATCCCAAATCCGGCTTCCCGCCCCCCGCTCATAGAACAACGGATACGGCCGCGCCGCACGTCGCAGCCCGCTCGACACTCCGCCCGCCAACGATCGTTGCGACCGCTCAAACCGCGCCAAAGACCCCGTCGTCTTTGCCCGTACCGCTGCTTCATGAATTTCGGATAAGGAACGCACGCTTCTCTATTGAACCTCGGCTTCTTCGACGAAGTATGCCATACTTCGGTTCGTCGCCGTGAAATCCACACCCTCCGCCACCCAGCCCCGTTACCTGGTCCCGGTCCTCCAAAGCGCCTTCCGCCTTCTCGAAGAGGTCTCCCGCGCCGGCACCATCACCCTCGGCGAGGCCGTCGTTCGCACCGGCATTCCCAAATCCACGGTCTTTCGCGTCTTCAGCACCCTCCAACACCTCGGCGTCCTCATCCGTGACGAAGCCGAAAAATCGTACCGTCTCGGCTACGGCGTCCCCGGCCTTCTCACCGCCGGCGAAGATCTCGAAACCCTCCGCCGCGCCGCCCTCCCGCACATGATTCGCCTCCGCGACGCCTTCGGCGAAACAGTCAACCTCGGCAAACTCCAGCAGGATAAAGTCGTCTACCTCGAAGTCGTCCCCTCCGAATCCGCCCTTCGCTTCTCCGAACGCCCCGGCGCCACCGTCACCGTCCACGCCTCCGCCCTCGGCCGCGCCATCCTCGCTTTCTCCCTCCCCGCCGTCGTCGATAGCCTCATCGTCGGCCGTCCCCTCGCCGCCCTCACCGAAAAAACCATCACGAGCGAACCCGCTCTCCGCGCCGAGCTAGCCAAGGTTCGCCGCAATGGCTACGCCATCGAAACTGAGGAGGTCGCCCTCCAAGCCACTTGCCTCGGCGCTCCCATTCTCAACTCCCGCGGCGAAGCCATCGCCGGCCTCAGCCTCTCCGGCCCCATCCATCGCTTCCGCCC
>JANODS010000856.1:0-1603 GCA_031412835.1 Acidobacteriota bacterium
GAGCGTGGCCGATATGAGTGTGAGTGTCGTTGAGGTAATAGCCGTCTTTCATACGCCCCGTTGGTTACCCCATAAGTATACATGCAGGCGCGGGCTGAACCGGAAACCGTGCTCCAGACAGAGCGGGGCGATCCAGCGGGCGCGGTCGCGGAGGAGGTCGGCGCTGGTTCCTTCCGGCATCAAGATAACGTCGGCGGGGTCGACGGCTAAAGCGTCGACGAGCTGCATGATTTCCGTTAGGTCGGATAGCGCGGCCACGACGAACTTGAACTGGTAGGTGCTTTTGGCCATGAGCGCGCGGAGGACTGGGAAATTGAGGCGCGTGGCTTCATGGCGGATGGCCCAGTCGCCAGTGGGGGTGGAATTGGCGAGCTTGGGGCTGATACTCATCAGGTCGCAGGCGACTGGTGCGTCGACGGTGCCGGCGGTTTCGATGGTGATGTGCCAGCCGGCTTGGCGAAGAGCCTGGGAAAGGGGGACAAGCTGGGGTTGGATCATCGGTTCGCCGCCCGTGAGGACGGCGTGACGGGCGGGATAAGCAAGCACCCGGGCGATGAGGTCGTCGAGCGGAATCTCGTCCCCTTCGGGCTGCCAGGAAGTGTAAGGCGTATCGCACCAGGAACAACGGAGGTTGCAGCCGGTGGTTCGGACGAAAACCGACGGGACGCCCAGGAGGCTGCCTTCGCCTTGTAGAGAATAGAAGAGTTCGGCGATTTTCATGCTTGCCCTCTCATGAAAGAAGGGGGTCGGCGAGGTCGGCTTCGGCGAAGCCCTTGGCGCGGAGCAGGCAGCTATCGCACTGGCCGCACGGACGGCCTTCGGGGGTGGGGTCGTAGCAGCTATGAGTGAGGCTGAAATCGGCTCCGGCGGCGAGGCCGAGGTGGATGATTTCGGCTTTCGAGAGGGTGATGAGGGGCGTACGGATGGTGAGATTCGTGTGCCCCTCGACGCCGATTTTGGTGGCGAGGTTGGCCATGTGTTCGAAGGCTTGGATGAACTCTGGGCGGCAGTCCGGGTAGCCGGAATAGTCAACGGCGTTTACGCCGATGAAGATGGCTTCGGCGCTAACGACCTCGGCGTACGCGAGGGCGAACGAGAGGAAGATGGTGTTGCGGGCGGGGACGTAAGTGATGGGGATGCCCGAACCCATTTCGGCGGCCGAGCGGTGTTTGGGCACGTCGATTTCAGCGGTGAGGGCGGAGCCGCCGAAGGCGCGGAGATCGATGTGGGCGACGCGAAACGCGTGGGCACCCAGGTGAGCGGCCACTCGTTCGGCGGCGGCGAGTTCCTGGTGGTGGCGCTGGCCGTAGTCGAAGGAAAGGGCGTAGGTTTCGAAGCCTTCCTGACGGGCAACGGCGAGGCAAGTGGTGGAATCGAGGCCTCCGCTGAGGAGGCAGATTGCGCGGGGCATGGCTATGCACCCTCCGGAAGAGTTCGGGCGAGGAACCAGCCTGCGAGAGGCAGGACGCTGACGGCGGCGAGCGCGGTCTGAAGGCCGAAATGGTCGGCGACCAGGCCCGTCAGCGGGATGAAGATCAGGCCGGCGCTTCCCCACGCAAAGCCCATCAGGAGCGCCGAGACGGTGCCGGCTTGGTCCGGGACC
>JANODS010000857.1:0-5436 GCA_031412835.1 Acidobacteriota bacterium
GCTCGGCCGTCGAATCACTAGAAAACCACACCCCGCATTCCTCGTAAATCCCGACCTTTCGCCCCCTCGCGCACACACGTTCCTTCGAAAGGTACCACCTCCAACCCTTAACGTTGCTATCTCTTAGCTCCGTCGCCGTCGAACGTTTGCTGCACCCGGACGTGCTCCCGGGGCGGGAAGGCGGGGCATCGAGCCCCGCCATCCCGCTTGTGTGCGCCCACGAATGCTCACGATCCCGGCAACTGCCACAAAGTGCCGGCCCATTTTCATCCTTCGCTGGTGCTGCGCCACAAGCTCCACAAAATCTTCAAACGCGGGTACCCCTTTCCGCCCTTCGGCGTCCCGCCGATCCCGGCCACATTTCGCCACGGGCAACTGAGTCTGCACGGCGGATCGACACCAAACGTCAAACTATGCAAGATGACCGACCCGCTCCATTCCGGAGCAAAGTAAGGATATTCCCATGCGCCTCGTAGTTACCGCGTTTTGCCTCTTCGCGCTTTCCGCCCTCGGTGCGGATCGTACCCTAATCATCCGGAATGCCAAAAGCATCCAATCCCAACAGGAACTGGCGACTCTCCTCCGAGCAACCCTGGAAATCGTCAGCGCCAAAGTGGACCCCGACCGCCACACTTTGACCATTTCGGGCAGCGAGAGCCAGATCATTGCGGCGGAATGGCTCCTGGCTGAAATCGACCGGCCTGCCGCAACGCCCGGCGACAAACCGCACGCCAGTAGCGTCTACCGCACAGACGGCATGGACGGCAACGAAATACGGGTCCTCTTCACCCAAGGCGGTAGGTCGGTGCAGGAGCTCAGCGAGACCGCGGTTGTCATTCGTTCCATTGTCGAAATCCCGCGTCTGTTCATTTACAACCAAGTGGGCGGAATCGTCGTCCGAGGAACTCCGGAGCAACTCGAAGCCGCCGAATGGGTCTGGCGCGCGCTCGAGACCGACAAGCCAGTTGCCGGAACGGAAGAGTTCCACACAAAACTCCCCGGTGGGCAACCAGTGCTGCGAGCCTACCGGATGCCGATGGAATGGTCCGGCCAGGAATTAAACGAAGCGTCCACCATGATTCGGTCGCTTCTCGAGCTCCGCCGATTGTTCGTCTACAACCGCACGCGGACGATCATCGCTCGCGGAGAGCAAGCCAGCATCACCGCCATGAACTGGCTGGCGGTCGAGACCATGCGGCCAGCGAGTCCGAATCTCGCCGAATCGGAGCCCTTTCGGATGGAAGATCCGCGTCAAGAAGGCTTGGTTCGCGTGTTCCGTCTTCCGGCGGCAAAGTTTGATGAAGCCGGGCTTCAGCGCGTGGCATTGGACGTCCGGAAGCAAACGCAAATACGACGCGCCTTCACTTTCAATGCACCGCGAATGATCGCCCTACGCGGCACGGAAATTCAGATCGAGCAGGCGCGGAAAATAATCGCAGCTGCAAACTAACGAAGTCCGAAAATCCAAACTTTTCGCTCCCTTCGCCGACGCCGTTCACAACCCGTTCGCCCAACCCCCAAAATACTCCGCATCTCTCTCAAAAAAATAGAAATAAAGTTTCATTTCCAACCCCCTTTTCGGCCCTCCCGGTTCGTTTACCCCACCACCGCCGGGCAAACTTCGAATTGAGGAATCACCAAATGGAATCGTCATCCTTACCCCGGAATTCGCGGGCCGAACAAGCCCGTCAAAACGGAGCCCGCTCCAAAGGGCCCATCACCGCCGCCGGAAAAGAGCGCTCCCGCAAAGCTCGGCTCATTCACGGTCGCTACGCCCGCTCAGAAGAAAAGGGAACTTCCATACTCCTGCTAAACGAGTGTCCCGAGCAGTACGAACTCTTTCGCCAAGGCTGGCTGGCCCGTCTCGCACCGCGTACCGTCGCTGAACACGAACTCGTCGATAGCTTCGTCGCCAACGAATGGCGGCTGATTCGTGCCCAAGCCGCCGAAACGGCGTTGCTCAATAACGAGATTCGAGCCACCAAGGCCCAGGTCGAAATCGAATCCCGGAAGCTGGCCGGCGCGGCAAGAGAACAAGCTCGCCTCGGTGTCGTCACCGCCTCGCTCTATGCCAAGTCCGGAGCCGCCGAAGGCCTCGATCGCAAAATCAATCAGCTTCATCGCGCTCGGTTGACCACCCTCCAAGCTTTTGTCCTCCTGCAAGACCGGTTCCCGCTCCCAGAGGAAAGAACCCAGGATGTTGCTCAAATCAAACCGGTTATCGGTTCGGACCATCCAAATCCGGCTCCCGGCGCAACCCAGAACAAAGCAGCCTGAACCCAAAATCACGCGGAATAACCCATTCGCACTGCGATACTCTTTCTAATTCATGCTGCATAATCTAATTTCCAACCAATGGACCCCGAGCGCTGCCCCGGGCTTCACCCCCGTTTTCAACCCGTCCCGCGGTACCGAGATCGCCCGCTGCCCCGTCGGCGCCGCCGCCGATGTCGATGCCGCCGTGCGCGCCGCCCAGGCCGCGCTCCCGGAATGGTCCAACACGCCCCCGGGTGACCGCGCCCGAATTCTCTTCAAATATAAGGCCCTGCTCGAAGAGAACTATCAGCAGATCGCCCTCCTCATCTGCCGCGAGCACGGCAAAACTCTCATCGAAGCCCAAGGCGATCTCCGCCGCGGTATCGACGTCGTCGACCTCGCCTGCGGCATCCCGTCCCTCCTCATGGGCCAGAAACTCGGCCAAGTGGCCCGCAACATCGACGGCGAAGCCGAACGCTTCCCGGTCGGCGTCTGCGCCGGCATCACGCCCTATAACTTCCCGGCCATGATCCCCCTGTGGATGTTCCCCGTCGCCCTCGCCTGCGGCAACACCTTCCTCTTCAAACCCTCCCCGAAGGTGCCGCTAACCGCCGCCCGCCTCGTCGAACTCTTCGTCGCCGCCGGCCTCCCACCCGGAGTTCTCAACCTCGTCCACGGCGGGGTTGATACCGTCCACGCCATCCTCGACCACCCCGGCATCGCCGCCGTCAGCTTCGTCGGCTCCACCGTCGTAGCCCGGGAGGTATACCGCCGCGGCACCGCCAACGGCAAACGCGTCCAGGCCGCCGGCGGAGCCAAGAACTTCATGATCGTCATGCCCGACGCCGACATGGACCTCGCCGCCGATGCCATCCTGTCCTCCTCCTTCGGCTGTTCCGGCCAACGCTGCATGGCCGGCAGCGTCGCCGTCGTCGCCGGCCCCGCCGCCGAGCCCATCACCGAACGCCTCCGCTCCCTCGCCGCCGAAATGTCCGTCGGAGCCACCGACGAAGGCGCTCCCGTCGGCATGGGCCCCCTGATTGACTCCATCGCTCTCGACCGCGTCCAACGCTACCTCTCCCTCGGCGACCAGCAGCAGGTCGAAATGCTCGTCGACGGCCGCCGTCACGCTACACCATCCGAAGGCTTCTACGTCGGACCCACCATCGTCTCCGGCGTCGCCGCCGACTCCGGCCTCCTGAAGGACGAAGTCTTCGGCCCCGTCCTCACCCTCCTGCGAGAAGCCGACCTCGACGCCGCCATCGCCTGCGCCAACAAATCGCCCTACGGCAACGGCGCCGTAATCTACACCCGCTCCGGCGGCGCCGCCCGCAAGTTCGCCCGCAACGTCAACTGCGGCATGATCGGGGTCAACATCGGCGTCCCCGCCCCCATGGCCCTGTTCCCCTTCGCCGGCTGGAACGAAAGCTTCTTCGGCGACCTCCACGTCCAGGGCAACGAAGGCATCCAGTTCTATACCCGAACCAAGGTAACCCTCACCCGATGGTCGTAAAACTCCAACTCCCTCCCACGCTGATCATCGGCGGCGGAGCCTCGCTGCAGGCCGCCGCCGAAGCCCAGCGCCTCGGCATTCGGCGGCCTCTTCTGGTCGTCGACCCGTACCTGCGCGATAGCCAGCCCGCCGCCCTGCTCGCCGCGGCCCTGCCCACGGCCGTCTTCTCCGAAGTCACGCCAGACCCCGACCTCGACGTCGTCGCCGCCGGTCTCGCAGCCCTCCGAGCTCACGAAGCCGACGGCATCGTCGCTCTCGGCGGCGGCTCCACCATCGACGCGGCGAAAGCCATCGCCATCCTCGCCACCAACCCGGGCCCGCTCTCGGCCTACATGGGATATCACAAGGTCCCCGCCCCCGGCCTCCCGCTCATCGCCATCCCCTCCACCGCCGGCACCGGCAGCGAAGCCACCCGCGTCACTATCATCACCGACAGGGCTCGCAACGTGAAGATGATGATCCTCGATGGCTACCTGCTCCCCACCGTCTCCCTCGTCGATTACGAGCTCTCCCTCTCGACACCCGCCGCACTCACCGCGGCGGTCGGCCTCGATTCGCTCACTCATGCTCTCGAAGCCTACGTCTCGCGTAAAGCCAGCCCCTTCTCCGATGCAATCGCCCTCGAAGCCGGCCGCCTCATCGTCCCCCATCTCCGCCGGGCCTACAGTGATCCGCAAGACCTCCCCGCGAAGGAAGCCATGATGACCGGCGCGACGCTCGGCGGCATGGCCTTCTCGAACTCCAGCGTTGCGCTAGTCCATGGCATGTCCCGCCCCCTCGGGGCGTTCTTCCACATCCCCCATGGCCTGTCTAACGCCATGCTCCTGCCCGCCATCACCCGATTCAGCCTCCCCGGCAACCCCGCGCGCTACGCCGTCTTCGCCGCCCACACCGGCCTCGGTACCGACGTCCTCGGCGCCCTCGTGGCCTTCAACCGAGACCTGCACGTTCCAACGCTCCGAGAGTATGGCGTCCCCGAAGCGGCCTACCGCGCCGCCATGCCCCAGATGGCCGAAGACGCCCTCGCCTCCGGCTCCCCCGCCAACAACCCCCGAGTCCCCTCGAAGGACGAAATCCTAGCCCTCTACGAGGAGGTTTACAGCCCAGAGACGGCCCCAAACGTCCAGCTCGTCGCTCCCAGCGAGGGCAGCCCCGAGCGAGCATCCTTATGAGTCGGCTAACGGCACATTCTCCGTTCCCTCGACCGCCCAACTCGGCCCCGCTTCCCGGTTCATCACGGCGATGGGCAGTCCGCGGCGAGGGCGGAGTTGGAATTCTAGACCGCCGCCCGCAACTCTTTCGCCGCCGCGAGCAACTCCGCGGCCGCGGCCTCGACCCCGATTACCGGCTTTTCGGTCCGTTCGCCCAGCCCGGTATCCCGATAGTGTTTCAGCCTTTCCACGATTAGGTCCCGCGTCGCCGTGGCGTTCTCGATGCCGGCGAACTGCGCGGTATGGCCGCTCTTGGCGTCGTTTCCCTTACCTTTCGCCGCGCCGCCTCCGGCGCTGCTCACCACGAGGTCGGCTAAGCCCAGCCAGCCCTGCAACGGGCCTGCCGTGATGCGAATGTCCTGAATGTTCGCGAACGTCATCGTGATCTCTTCGACGCTCCAGATTCCGCTCCGGATCCGGAGGCTCCGGTCGGTGACAATGTACCAACGCAACTCG
>JANODS010000858.1:0-2217 GCA_031412835.1 Acidobacteriota bacterium
TGGCGGGCATCCCTTGCTGGCATGGCTCCGGGGTCGAGTTGGGCATTCGGGACATGTCGTACATCCATGCGGCGGCGGCCACTCGAAGCTGCACGATTGGCTCCGATACGCTGAGCTATCTGCGCCAGCATAGCCTGATCACGCCTCCGTTCCAGCCGGTGGACGGGTACATCGAAGTACCTAAGAAACCGGGGTTGGGCGTGGAGTTGGATGAGGACGCCGTGAAGCGGTTCCGAGTATGAGGAAGGCGCCGGATCGACGGAGCTTTCTCGCCCTCGGGGCAGCGACGGCTGCTTCCTGTACGAAGCCGGTGGCGACGAGCGAGTCCGGCGCGCACATGCGGGTGTATGGCGAGCGGTCGCCGCATGAGACCTCGGCGCGGGTGATTCGAGAACTGACGGCAAGCCTGGGGACGGGGTCGAGCCGGACGCCGCTGCATGAGATCTACGGGACGATCACCCCTTCGGCGCTGCACTACGAGCGGCACCACTCCGGGGTTCCGGCGATTGACCCGGCGACGCATGAGCTGCTGCTCCATGGCTTGGTGGAGAAGCCGATCGTGTTGACGATGGCCGACATTAAGGGCTTCCCAGCGTTCTCCCGGACCTACTTCCTGGAGTGCGGCGGGAACAGTGTGGGCGACCAGCAGGGGACGCCGATGCCGACGGTGCAGGGCAGCCATGGGCTGTTGAGCTGCACGGAGTGGACGGGCGTCAAGCTGTCGCTGGTGCTGCGGGCGATTGGCGTGAAGCCGGAGGCGAAGTGGATGATCGCCGAGGGGGCAGACGCGGGCAGGATGGCGCGGAGCATCCCGATGGAGAAGGTGCTGGATGATGCCCTGCTCGTCTATGGACAGAACGGGGAGGCACTACGGCCGGAGCAGGGTTACCCGCTGCGGCTGCTGTTGCCGGGGTGGGAAGGCAATACGTGCGTGAAGTGGCTGCACCGGCTGCACTTCGCGGCGGAGCCCGCGATGTCGGCCAAAGAGACGGCTAACTATACCGAGCTTGGCAGGGACGGCAAGGCGCAGATCTTCACCTTCGTGATGGAGGCGCGGAGTGTGATCACGCGGCCTTCGGGCGGGATGAAGCTGCCGCCGGGCGGGGGCGTGCAGGAGATCACGGGATTCGCTTGGACGGGCAAGGGTAAGATCGCCCGGGTGGAGGTTTCGACCAATGGGGGGGCGACTTGGGCCGATGCGGAGATGCAGAGCCCGGTGCTTTCGATGGGGCTCGTCCGGTTCCGCTTTCCCTGGGAATGGGACGGGAAGGAGGCGGTGATTCAGTCTCGCTGCACGGACGAGACGGGCTACCTGCAGCCGACGCATGAAGAGCTGGTGGCGGTGCGGGGCCGGTTCAGCGGATACCACTACAACGCGGTGCGGCCCTGGCGGGTGGCGGTAGATGGGACGGTGGCCGTTGCTTAAGCTGCTGGTAGCGGGAGTGTGTGCGACGGCGCTGTGGGCGCAGGGTCGGCCGGCGACGGCGGAGGAGATCAAGCGCCGGGACTTGACCGTGTTCGCCGATGGGCGGGGCCTGCCGGTGGGCAAGGGGAACGCGGCGCGGGGGCAGGGCATCTATAAGGCCCAGTGCGCGGTGTGCCACAACGACCGGGGCGAGGGACGGGAGAAGCAGTATCCGGCGCTGGTGGGCGGGATCGGATCGCTGGCGACGGACAAGCCGAAGAAGTCGGTGGGGAGCTATTGGCCCTACGCGACGACGGTTTGGGACTACATCAATCGGTCGATGCCGTTTGATCATCCGCGGAGCTTGTCCGTGGATGACGCCTACGCGGTGACGGCGTTCGTGCTGCACTTGAACGGGATCGTGACCGAGACCCAGGAGCTGAACGAGAAGACGTTGCCCCTGGTCGAGATGCCCAATCGGAACGGATTTGTGCCGGACCAGAGGCCGGACATTAAGGCCAAGAGATGACTATGAGACTGTCGATGCTGCTCGTGTGTGTGGTGCTGTTGGGGGTGGCCCAACTGCGTCTGTCGCAGGCGTCCCGCCTGGAGCTGAGCACGGCTCCGAACCTGCCAGCGCGGGTGTATCTGTTCAAGGACAACAAGCCGTTTCGGCTAGGACCGGTGGACGCGATCCTGCCAATCAAGGTGGACCTGTTCTACCGCGATACGCTGTGGCAGGCGGGGGCGAACCCGAAGACGCTGGAGGTGCTGGCCTACGACCAGTCGCACGTCCTGCTACTCGATGGGGC
>JANODS010000859.1:0-4940 GCA_031412835.1 Acidobacteriota bacterium
CCACCGGAACCTACTTGCCGATCGGAAGGTAGGTCCCGGTGGAACGGGTTCCTCGAACCTCGAACGCGCACCAACTCCTCCCGCCGATACGCGACAGAAGCCGCACATCCGATGCTCTGGACCCGCTTGACCGCGGACAGAATTCGAAGCAGAATAAAGGGCAAGTGAACGAAAGCATTAGTAAGCGATGCAAGCCCGTGGCTCTCATGGCACTCCTCTTGCTGGCTCTGCCAGCTATAGCACCAGCGGATGATTTCGAGGAACGAAAAACTGCCCTCTGGGCTCTGCGAAAAGGCGGCCGAGTGCTTCTCCAAGGCGGCTCGGAATATGTCAGCGAACCAGCGGACCTGCCCGCCGGCAAGGTGCGCATTGTCGGCATCGACATGCACGGAACCGTGGTCAACCCCAAAGAGCTCGGTCCCCTGAGCCAGCTTCCCGAACTGCGGGAAGTCTTTCTCCCAGCCCGCGTCTGGAGCCCCACCTTCGACAAAAAATCCGAGTACGCCGACGAGATGTTCGATTTCCTGGCGCACTCAACGAAACTGGAAAAGTTCGAAGCCGGCCTAACCACGCTAGCCTACCTGCGCCTCGGCGAAGCGGGTTTGCAGCGCCTCGCGCCGCTCACCCAGCTCAAAGACTTGCGCGTGGCGCTCGTCACCATCAAGAGCCCAAAAACCCTGGCGCCGTTCGTCAACATGGAGTATCTGGATCTGAACGACGCCAACATCATGGATGAAATGATGCCCGGGCTGTCTGGAATGAAAAAGCTCCGACGGCTAACCATGATCGGAACTCTGATTACCGATGAAGGCCTGAAATATATCCAGGACCTCACTTCCCTCGAAGAACTCGATCTATACGGAGTCCGCATCACCGACGCTGGCGTCAACTATCTGCGCAAGCTGACCAACTTGCGGAGGCTAAACCTGCTCGGTGCGCAGATCACCGATGCCAGCGCCGACGTCCTGGCCGGCATGCCCCAGTTGACGGAACTGAATCTCTATCGGAGTCGGCTGACCAACGCCGGCCTATCGAAACTGCACAAATTGCCGAAACTTCGCCTGCTCGACGTTCGCTACAGCGGCGTTTCCGAAGCCGGCGTAACCGCGCTGCGGGCCGCCAATCCGCAATGCCGCGTGGCCTTTGTGAACAAAATGGCGGCGCAGAATCTGCCCGCGGCCGACGCCGCACCCAAGGGTTCCACGCCGAAAGCCATCGCCGCGTGGGTGGAATCCATCGGCGGTCGTGTCCGCCTCAGCGAAGGCCAGATTCACTCGATCTCCTTGGCTCGGGTCCCCTTTAACGACAAGCAACTCGGCCATCTCCGGAATCTTGCCACGCTCGAAGCCCTCGATCTCGAAGGCACCGATGTCAGCGACCTCGGTCTCGCAACCATCGCCGGGCTCCCCGGCCTGCGAGACCTAAACCTAAACTTCACCTCCGTCTCAGACCGCAATCTGAAGAGTCTATCCCGATTGACCAAGCTGACGCGGCTGTCCTTGGCCGGAACCCTCGTCGAAGGAACCGCGCTGGGGGAGTTGGCGAGCCTGGCCCAGCTCGACGACCTCGACCTGAACTCCAGCCGGCTGACGGACGCGGGAATGCCGCACGTGTCGCGCCTCACCCATCTGCGCAAGTTGACTCTCAGCAACACCGACGTCACAGATGCCGGTCTCGAACCTCTCGCCGCGGTCGCGAACCTGGAGCAACTCGACCTCCGGGGCGTTGATATTGGCGACGAGGGTCTCCGGCGCATCGCGCGACTCGGCTCACTTCGTGACTTGAATCTCAATCACGGTCGCTTCACCGACAAGGGTCTTGCGCATCTCAAAGCCCTCCCGAAGCTGGAACGGTTGCGCCTGGTGCGCACGCGGCTAACGGATGCCGGCGTCATCCATCTGGCCCAAATCAAGTCGCTACGCTCCCTGAAGCTCGACTATACGAAGGTCACCGACAAGGGAATCGACTTACTCGCCTCCCTCCCGCTGGAAGACTTGACTCTCGATAGCACCGACGTAACAGACAAAGGCGCCGCGCGGCTCGCCGCCGTCTCCAGCTTGAAGGCGCTCGATCTCTATCACACGCTGGTTTCCGAACTCGGATTCCGCCAACTGCGCACCGCGCTCCCCCAATGCAACGTCTTCTGGGAGAAAGAATCCGCCCTACCGACGAGACGCCATCTATGAACCGCCGCCAGTTCGCGAACCTGCTACTGCCTTGGTCCGCCCTCGCTGCCCGCGAGCCCCAACCGGAATGGATACTCCGACTCGGAGGCACCGTCGAAACCGGCAGAGCCGGGGAGATTGTCGCCGTCAAGCTGCGCGGCACCTGGGTCAACGATTCTGAACTTCTCGAACTGGCGGCCCTGCCCAGCCTCGAACGCCTCGACCTCTCCCACACCCGCATCTCCGATGAAGGGCTGTTGTTCCTCCGGCCCGCCAAACGGATCCGCGAGTTGAACCTGCTCTACGCCGAACAGATCACCGACCAAGGGATGAACGCGATTAAGCAATGGGGCGAACTGCGCACTCTCAACGTGCGCGGCACGCGGATCGGCGACGGAACGATGGCGGCCGTAAGCGGATTGCCCGCGGTCGAATCGCTCGATGTCACGGGAACGGCAATCACCGAAAATGGACTCGATAGCCTGATTTCGCTCGTAAAACTGAAGCGCCTGGAGATGGGCCGGAACCGGCTGCGCGAAGACGCGCTCGTCATCCTCAGGCTGCTGACCGGTCTCGAGTGGCTGGACCTGAGCGGCCCGCGCTCCGTCAATCGGAATCAACGGTCCGATGCCAATGCAATGGCCCCCACTCTCGTGGACGCGATCGGGGAGCTGAGCCAGTTACGAGTCCTGAAGCTGGGTCACTTAACCATGGATACGGACGGATTGAAGGCCTTGGCCTCCAAGTTGGAGCGCGTGGAAAAGCTGGGACTCGAACTTTGCCCCCGCATTAATGATGCGTCGTTGACGGTGTTAGCATCCTGGCGGAGCCTGAAACACGTCGATCTGCAAGAGACCGCCGTCACTGTGGCCGCGCTGCAAAAACTGCAAGAGGCGCGGCCGGATCTCCACCTGGTTACCGGACCCTAAGCCAAGATCCCCGGCAGCTTCTTGGTTGCCGTCGGCAGCGTGCCCAACCCGGCGTTCAATACCCCGTCGGTCAGCGTCTGATAAAAATCCCCGACATTTCCGGCCACTCTCGTATGCCGACCGTGCACTAACCGGTCCCGCGATCCGGCTAATACCGAAATCATGCCGCTGGCCTTATGCAAATTCGCCTCGGCGTGCTCATGCACGAACACAAGCAACGAGTTATCGAGTAAGGTCCCGGCACCCTCGGGAATCGACTTCAGCTTACTCACCAAATACGCGAACTCTTCGACATGCCAACGGCAGATATCGCGCAGAATGCGCTGACCTTCGGCCCCGCCCGCACCCGGAGCCTTGCCGTCCTTGTGCGTGTAATCATGGTGGCGCGCCGCCGTATGGCCGAGCCACGGGAATCGCGCCAGCCCCTGGCACTTCGTCAGCATATAGCTGGCCACCCGCGTCTGCTTCGTCGCCAAAGCATAAGCCAGCAGATCGCTCTGAATTTTCGCAATCCGCGGCCAGTCCTTCATGTCGAAGTCTTCGCCCGGCGGCGTCACGCGGCGAAACTCCGGGGGCAGCGAGGCGATCGAACGCTCCAGATCCCGTACCGACGACAGGTGCTCGTCGAGCCGCTGCGAATCGTCCATCGGCAGTCCCTTGCGCAGTTCGCTCGCACTTTCGCGCACCGCGTCTAGAATGCTCCGTTTGCGCTTCACCCATCCTTCGTCGCGCGCGCCAAATAATCGGTCGAACAGCCGATGCGGAATCTCTTCGGGGGGTAGCGGCCGGTCCGGTCCCGCCCAGCTCATGTTCTTCTGCATCGCGCCGCCGAACGATTCCTGCGACACCCCGATTTGCAGCGAGCGGAATCGGGTATCCGAACCGATCTTGCCAGCCACCAACTGATCGAGCGACGGACCGCTCGGACCACGGCCGGAAAACCGCGTGCACGTCATCAAAGCGCTCATCGCAGTCGAATGCCCATCGAAAGCCGTATTGACGATCGCCGAGTTGTCCAGGCCGCTGATGACATGAACATCATTGCGGAGTCGGGCGAGCGGATCGAGGCACGGCGTCATCGCGTACGCCGAACCCGTTTCGTCAGGGATCCAATAACGCTCGGGAATACCGTTACCGTTGAACCAAAGAACGAAGCGACGTTCAATCGGAGCCGCCTCGGCAGCATAGGCCGTGCCGTGCGAGTTGAACATACTGACGAGCGGCGGCAGCCCCACCGTGACGGCCGACTGGGCCACCGACAATCCCTTCAACAAGGTGCGGCGCGATAGCCGCTGGCGCTTCGTAATCACGTTGCTCATGGGGTAACTCCGTTCTTAAAATACGAAACTAACAGCTCCTGGAATCGAAATCCGGATTTCCGAAAATCCTCAAGAACTTGCTGGATCAGGGGAGCATCACTCCGCGTCTCATGTCGCCCAGCCTGATAGCGGAACACTTGCTTCACTATACATTCCTGGCACTGTCCCGTCTTCGCCAGAATCTCTCCCAACTCCCGCGGATTCGTGAATTCGGAATTGGGAACGCCGGTCAGGTGTCCCGTCGTGTCCAGCTCCAGCAGAACCTGCTTTTTGGGAACCTTCGCTTCATGCTCATCGGGGTAAAACAGCAGCTTCGCCTTCGCATGATAAATCCCCACGGCCTCGAACTTCTCCAGTGCACAGCCGATCGGGTCAACCAGCGAGTGGCAACCCGCGCACGCCGGGTTCACCGTGTGCGCCGCCAACCGCTCTCGATTCGTCCGGGGCAGCGCTTCGTCCACCGGCGGCAAATTCGTGTCGACGCCCGGCGGCGGAGGAGGCACTTGCTGACAAAGGAACTGCTCGCG
>JANODS010000860.1:0-8524 GCA_031412835.1 Acidobacteriota bacterium
TGCATATGGCCCTCTGCGCTCCCTTCGTCGCCCTCTCGCTGGCCTCGGTTCGACGTCTGTCGATTCCAGCCGCGGGGTCGTTCGGAGCCTTCCTCCTCCTCCAGTTCATCGTTTGGGGCATCCTGATCGCGACCCCCCTGCCGTCGACGCTCTCCGCGGTCAAGCCCTTCCAAGGGCTTCGTCTCTCCCCGGAATTCGCCGCCCTGGTCGAATCGGCGAACACCCAACTTCCTCCCCAGCAGCGCGACGACCGAGGCATTTTCGTCCTCCACCCCGCCGCCGCCACCCTCTATCTGGCCTCTGGAGTTCCCAATCCAACGCCGTACGACTACCCCTTGAACTCCGCCTTCGGCCCCCGAGGCCAGAAGGAAATGATCCAGCAGCTCCGCACCGGCCTCATCCCCGCCGTCTGCTTGCCCGAACAGCTCTGGGCCACTGATCCGCTTTGGAGCCGCTTCGCCCCGTTGGAACTTATCGACTACGTGCGAAGAGAGATGGAGCCCGGCCCGGAACTCTCGATCTGCCGCATCTACCGGCCCCGCTGAATCTTGATCCCCGCCACTCACCGATCTGTTCTACCTCATACCATTCAAAATGCCATATGCCACCATTAAATGGCATGACACTTAAAATCGATAAAGCTGGCCGCGTCATCCTCCCCAAACCCATTCGTGATCGCCTGGGTATGCTCCCCGGCGGCGATATCGAAATCGAAGAAACCCAAGGCGGCCTTCTTCTCACTGCTCGGAGCCAGCAACCTGCCCTCGTTAGGATGGGTAGTTTCCTTGTCCATACCGGCGCCATTCCGCCGGGCTACGATATTCTTAACGCCCTCAATGACGACCGCAACGAGCGCGCGCGAAAGTCCTGGGGCCTATGATTTGGTTTTTTGACACTTCGGTCTTATCGCTGCCGCGGTCGCAAATCATCCCCACAACGCGCCCGCCCGATTCGTCCTCGAACAACTCCTCGTTCAGAACCACCGGGGATTCTCTAGTGCTCATGCCTTGGCCGAACTCTATTCTGTTCTGACTCGAACCCCTTTTAAAACACCGCTCTACCCCAACGAGGTATGGCTGATCATTCAGCAGATGATCCTGCCTCACCTCGAACTGGTCGTGCTGACCGCACCGGAATACACCGAAGTGGTCCGCGATTGCGCAGCCCGTGGCTACCTCGGCGGGCGCATCCACGATGCGCTTCACTTGCATTGCGCACTCAAGGTCTCCGCCGACAGAATCTACACGTTCAACGTTAAGGATTTCCGTGCCCTAGCCGACGAAGAGGCCCAAGGAAAAATCGCGGCGCCATAGTCTCCTTCCTGCTGATCCTCCGTCGGCACAATATTCGCCGGATCGAACCAACATTTGTGCGCGACAGGGCTGATGAGGGTGTTCGCTGCAGGACACGACGAGCCAAACATACAGGTCAAGCAAACAGGAGGTCATGGGCGCTCTCCGAGGTCGGGCGGAACGGACCAACCCCGCCCATACCCGCAATCAGCGGCCCCGTAACATAGCGACCCTCTCGCAAACGCTTCACCGGGACCAACCGTGCCAAGGGTTCGCCCCGCCTCGTGATCAGGATCGCTTCCTCAACTCCTCGGCGCTGCACGCAGTCGACCAATCACCGACGGACCATTACGGAATCGGCTATCGGCGCTACTGAAACAGCCATTCGCACCCTTCCGTTGCGAACCAAGCGGTCCAGAGCCCCGCCGCCAAGGCGGAGCTCTGGCCGATATCGAATCCTAGCCGATCAGTTCGAGCGTGATCTTCTTGGCCGCCACATCCAGATTGGTGATCCGGAAGCTCCGCACCTGGCCAATCTTGATCGTGTTGGAAGTCTTCGGGGCCGGCTCGCCGCCCTTGCCTTCTTTCCATTTGGCCGTCAGCATCGCCGTCAAAGCGCTCACGTCCACGGAACCGCCGCCACCGGAAGACTTCTTGCCCGGTGCAGCCTCGTCCTTCTTCTCTTCCGCCAGACGACACTCGCCCAGCACCCCTTCGGCCACCTCAACCTTCAGCAAGTTCGACCGCACATCCGCCACCCGCGCCGTCAGCGTATCGCCCACGTTGTGCTCGCCAATGAAGTCGTCCGTCTTGGTCGGCTGCAACTGCTTCAAGCCCAACCGAATCCGCCGCCGATCCTCGTCCACCTCGAGCACAATCGCCCGCACCACCTCGGCCACCTTAACCACGTCCTTCGGGTGATCGATCCGCTTCTCGTTCACCATATCCCCGATATGGATCATCCCGTCCACCCCGTCCCCGAGGTCCACAAACGCGCCAAAAGCCTGAATACTCGTGATCGGAGCTTCCACAATCGAGCCCACCGGATACTTCTTCACAGCCTCGCCAAACGGGTCGCCCAGCGTCTGTTTCAAGCTGAGCTGGATCTTCTTATCCGCCGGCTTGAAGTCCAGAATCACGACATCGACTCGGTCGCCCACGCTCACCATATCCGAGGGCTTCCGAACCTTCTTCGCCCACGACATCTCGGAAACGTGCACGAGCCCGTCCACGCCCGGCGTCAACTCCACGAACGCGCCAAAGTCGGTCAGCCGCGCCACCGTACCCTGGAACCGATCACCCACCTTGAACTGATCGGCCGCCGCGGCCCACGGATCCGGAACCAACTGCTTCAGACCCAGCGAGACCTTCTTCGAGTTCTTGTTGATCTTGAGGATCTTGACTTCCAGCTCGTCCCCAATCGTCACGACGTCGGAAGGCTTGCCCACCCGATGCCAGCTCATATCGGTCACGTGCAGCAGTCCGTCGACGCCCCCCAAATCGAGGAACGCCCCGAAGTCGGTCACGCTCCGAACCTTGCCCTTCACCACCGACCCTTCCTGCAGCAAAAGGAACGCGGCTTCCTTGTTCTTGGCGGCCTCTTCTTCCAGGATCACCCGACGGTCGACGACCACGTCTTCCTTCACCGTGTCCAGGTTGATGATGCGGCACTCAATCTCTTGCCCCACCAGCTTCGCCAGCTCAATCGCGTCCCGCGTACCGCTGCGCGATGCCGGCATGAATGCCCGCGAACCCGCCACTTCCACGCGCAAGCCGCCCTTCACCGCTTCCACCACTCGGCCGCCAATGTTGCGCTTGTCCTCAAACGCCGCCTGCAGCTCGGTCCAGTCCTTCGGCCGCTCCACCTTCAACGGCGAAAGCTCCAGCGTCCCTTCCTCCGTCCGTCCGGTCACGGAAACCTGAATCAGGTCCCCTACCTGCATATCCGGCAAGCCATTGACGAAGGCTGACTTCAGAAGCACGCCTTCCGACTTGCCCCCCAGATCGATAAAGATCGAGTCGTCATTGATCGCGGCAATCGTCCCTTTCAGGACTCCACCTTCGACGGGTTGCGGCTCCACGGGCGCGGTCTGCTGGAGCTCGAATTGTTGGAGGATGTCGCCGAAATTCGACTCGTCCGGATTGGCTACCGGCTCTTCTAACGGCTGATCAACGGGGTTTGCAGGATTCATGCGGGTTACGGATACCCCCATATTGTGTCATACCCCACGTCCCCTCTGCTACGTTCAGCCCCCAGCCTCCGGATCCGCCACGCCCATCTGCGTCAGCCGATACCGCAGCGCATTCCGCGTCAACCCCAACAGCCGCGCCGCCTGGCTCTTATTCCCCGCCGCCCTCCGCAGCCCTTCGCGGATCAACGAGTGCTCAAACTCCTCCAGCGTCATCCCCGGCGGTAAGAACGGAGCCTCCCCACTGGCCAGTAATTGCCGCCCCGGTGACATGTCCAGCCGCACCTCGGCGGCCTCCAACACGCTGCCGCTCGCCAGTACCAAACTTCGCTCCATCACGTTCTCTAGCTCCCGCACATTCCCCGGCCAGTGGTACGCCGCCAGCTTCTCCATCGCCCCCGTCGAAAGCGTCCGCACCGGGGAATCCAGCTCCGCCGCATGCTTCTTGACGAAGAACTCGGCGAGGTACGGAATGTCCTCCCGCCGGTCCCGCAGCGGCGGAATGTTGATCGGCAGCACGTTCAGCCGGTAGTACAAATCCTGCCGAAAAGTGCCCTGTTCCAGAGCCGCCCGCAGGTCCACGTTCGTCGCCGCAATCACCCGTACGTCAATATGCCGGGTCTTGTTGCTCCCCAGCCGCTCGAACTCCCGCTCCTGCAAAATCCGCAGCAGCTTCACCTGGATCGAAGGCGCCACATCGCCGATCTCGTCCAGAAACACCGTCCCCGTATCAGCCAGCTCGAACTTGCCCGGCTTCGTCGTGCCCGCCCCGGTGAACGCTCCCTTCTCGTAGCCGAACAGCTCGCTCTCCATCAGATTCTCCGGGATCGCCGTGCAATTGATCTTCACAAACGGCTTGTCCCGCCGGGGCGAATATTGGTGGATCGCCCGGGCAATCATGTCCTTCCCCACGCCGCTCTCGCCCGCCAGCAGCACCGTCGCGCGGCTCGGCGCGGCCCGCAGCACCGTCGCGAAAACCTCCTGCATCCGCGCGCTCCGCCCGATGATATTCTCGATCTGGTACCGCCCGCCCAGCTCCTCCCGCAGCCGCTGGTTTTCTTCCCGCAGCGCCTTCACCTCCAGCGCCTTCTCCACCACCGCCTGCAAATGGTCCAACGAAAACGGCTTCTGTACGAAGTCCACCGCCCCCGCCTTCATCGCCGCCACCGCCGTCTCCACGCTGCCGAACGCCGTCATCACCACCACCGGAATCCCCGGCCGCATCGAGTGGATCCGTCCCAGCAGCGTCAGCCCGTCCTCGCCCGGCAGCCGCAGGTCCGTCAGGATCACATCGGCCCGTTCGATGCGCGGCATCGCGTCTTCGGCTGACCCCGCCGTCTCCACCTCAAAGCCCGCCGCGGTCAAGTGCAACTGCACCACCCGGCGCAGCCGGTCCTCGTCCTCGATCACCAAAACCCGCATACTCATTCCCCCATCTCCACCGGCAACAGCACCCGAAACACGCTTCCCTTCCCCGCCTCACTTTCCAGGTCGATCCGCCCGCCGTGCTCACTGACTATCTTCGCCACAATCGGCAGCCCCAGCCCGACGCCGTCTCGCTTCGTCGTGAAGAACGGGTTGAAGATGGACTCCCGGTGCTCGGCCGCAATCCCCTCCCCCCGGTCGATCACCGCGATCTCCACCGCGTCGTCCACCAGCCGCGTCCGCAACGTCACAATCGCACCCGCCGGGCTCGCCTGAGCCGCATTCACGACCAGGTTGTAGATCACCCGCTCCATCCATTCACCGTCCAGCGGCAGCGGGCGAATCGCCGGATCGTAGTTCTTGTACACGGTCGCCGTCGGCGGCGGACTCATGCGCTCAAACTGCCGCACCGCCCGGTCGAGCACCGCATGCAATTCCGTCGGTACGCGGTGCAGCGCCACCGGTCGGGCGAACTCCAGAAATCGCCCGATCAACGAACTCGCCCGGTCCACCTCGGTCGTGATAAACCCGGCCATCTCCTGCGCCATCTCATTGCCCGCCGGCAACTGCTTCTGCAGCATTTCGGCCGACGCGCGAATCGTCCCGATCGGGTTCCGCAATTCGTGCGCCAAGCCCGCCGTTAACTGTCCCAGAGCCGCCAGACGTTCTGACCGCCGCACCGCGTCCTCGGCGTCAACCAAGCTCTGGTTCGCCCGCGCCAAGTCCTCCGCCGCCGCTTGATACCGCTGCGCCTCCGCCCGATTCGCCCGCGCGAGCTGATAGGTCAAATAGCCCACCAGCGGCAGGAAGATGATCCGCAGCAGCAGCTCCTCCCATTCGACGAGATACCGGCTCAAGTCCGACCAATCGACGAACAGCAGAAACGACATGTAGGCCACGCAGGCCAGGGCCGTCACCACCGCCGTCGCCAGCGGCCCCGTGGTCGTCGCCGCGCTGACGACGGGCAGCATCAGAATCGGGTAGTAGCTCGAGTTGATCGAGGCCGTATAGCCGATCACGAGCCAGCAAAGGATCAGCTTCAGCGCGATCGGCAACAGCTTGCCCCGCTCCGTCTGGAACACTGCCACCCGCGGCTCGGCCACTTGCAGCAGCGCTAGGGCGATGATGCAGGACACCGACGGGACATCGTGAAACGGGCTCGCCGCCGCCAGCGCGGCAAAGAACAACAGCCACACCAAATCCGGTGCCGAGACGAAAGGGATCCGCAAGCTGTCATCTTATCCCGGAACCCTCACCACAACCGCGGGAGCACCTCGCCGCAACTCCCCCGCAACGAGACCGCCACCCGATCCGAAAACGGCGTTTCCTCCTGGTTCACCTCGATCACGTAACGGGCCAAGTCCAGCAGGCCCGCCGCAGGATACACCGTCGCCGACGTGCCAACTACCAGCAAGACGTCGGCCTGCGCCACCGCTCGCTCGGCCTCGTCCCACACGATTCGCGGCAAGTTCTCTCCGAACCAAACCACGCCCGGCCGCAGCATTGCGCCGCACTCGGGGCAGGGCGGAGGCATCTCCACCGTCGACCGATCGCGCCGCTGGTAGCTACAGGCGCTACAACGGCTATGCCAGATGTCCCCGTGGATCTTCAGGATCCGCTGCGAGCCCGCCACGTCATGGAGCCCGTCCACATTCTGCGTGATCAGCGTAAAGCTGGGCGTTCGCCGCTCCAACTCGACCAGCGCCAAGTGCCCCGCATTCGGCTTCGCCGCGGCAATCAGCCGTCGCCGCCAGAGATACCACTCCCACACCAGTTGCGGGTCCCGCTCGAACGCCTCCGGCGTCGCCAAGTCTTCGGGACGAAAATTCCGCCAGAGCCCACCGGGCCCCCGAAACGTCGGAATCCCACTCTCGGCGGAAATCCCCGCGCCGGTCAGCACGGCGACGGCGCGGGCTTCCCTAATGTCGATCATGCTTCTGAGGCCATGCGGCCAGCCAGGCCACGACGGTCAAAATCCAGATTCCCTGCGAGACCAGCAGATGGACGATCTGCATCCAACCCGGAGCCGCCAGTAGGATATTCAAGACCCCAAGAGCCACCTGCAACCCCACCAGCCCAGCGGCCCAGTACATCCTCCTCACCGCGGCCAGCACCGCGAACAGATACAGCGCCGTCCCGCTCGCCACGAACGGATGGACGATCCGTAACTGGACGAGAAAGTGTTGCCCGGCCGTCAAGTCTTCCCGGATCCGCGCGAACAGCCCCGCGCCCAGCGTCGGCGGAACCGGGAACAGCGTATCGCCGAGCGCCGTGATCGCCCCGGTGATGTTAGTCAGAATCAAGGCACCCAGCGCGATCCCCAAGAGCCGAAACCCCACCGTCGTCGGAGCCAAAACGCGGCGGGCATCGAGGAGCCAGGCCGACGCCGTCGCCGTCGCCACCAGTAGCAACGTGTTCGTCAGGTGGATCGAGATCACGACGGCTCGGCTCACGGAAGCATCGTCCACCACCAACTGCTGCTTCACGAGCACCGCCCCGATGAGCCCTTCAACGAGGAGGAAGAAGAGCGCCGCCAGGGCGCAGTACAGGGCCGGACCACGGCCTCGCTTGCGCCAAATCCAGCCGACCAAAACGAGCGCGAAAACGCCGCAGAGCCCGCTCGTTACCCGATGGGTGAACTCAATCACCTTCTTCGCGCCCGCCGCTTGCGGGATCACCTCGCCGTCGCACAGGGGCCAATGATCGCCACAGCCGGCGCCCGCGCCGCTGATCCGCACCCACGCGCCAAACAGGATCACCGCCACCAGATAGGCGACGTAGAACCAAGCTAGTTTCCGCATGGCGGCTAGGAAAGAATCTTCTTGTGCACGACCCCGGCAACGTCGGTCAGCCGGAAGTCCCGGCCGCTGTATCGATACGTGAGCTTTTCATGGTCCATGCCCAATAGATGCATCACGGTCGCATGGAAGTCATGAATATGCATCCGATCTTCCGCCGCATGGTAGCCAATCTCATCAGTTGACCCGTAAACAAAACCCGGCTTCACGCCCGCGCCCGCCATCCAAATCGTATAGCCGTACGGGTTGTGATCGCGCCCGTTGCCGCCTTGCGAAATCGGCGTCCGGCCGAACTCACCGGCCCAGATCACGAGCGTATCGTCGAACATCCCGCGCGCCTTCAAGTCCTTCAGCAAGCCAGCGATCGGCTTGTCGACTTCATAGGCGTTTTCCGTGTGTTTGTTGAACAAATCGGAGTGTTGATCCCACTTATAGCTGTGCGTCGCCTGGACGAAACGGACGTTCTTTTCGCTCAATCGCCGGGCCAGCAGACACTGCCAACCGAAGTCGGCGGTCTTCGGATCGTCCATGCCGTACAGCTTCTTGGTCGCCTCGCTTTCCTTCTCGACGGCGAAGATTTCGGGGGCCTGCGTCTGCATCCGGAAGGCGAGTTCGAAGGCTTGAATCCGGGCTTCCATGTTCGGGTCGTGCTGGCGCATTTCGGCGTGGCGGCGGTTCACGTTCTGGATCATGTCCAGCTCGTAGCGCTGCTGCTCCGGCGTCAGCCCCTTGTTGACGAGGTACTGAATGGGCTCGTTCTTGATCTCGTCCACCTTCATGCCGGAGTGGCCGATCGGGGTGCCCTGGAAAGCGCCGGGCA
>JANODS010000861.1:0-2539 GCA_031412835.1 Acidobacteriota bacterium
CGGGGCCGCTGAGCCCCGGGGAATCGAGCCCCGGTACTCAGCTTCAGAAAAAGCGAACCCAGAGAAAACCACCCGGAAATGGAAGACAAGTCTATCTTTTACATAGCTGTAGAGGGACAGTGGCTAATTTCAAAAACTGAATTTGTTGAACAAGAACCGGCCCGCGCGCCAGAGGGAATCGACACAACCGCGTCCAAATCGCCAATCTGCCCCAATCCGTTGAAAATAAATGACTTATAAATCATTCAAGCAAAGCCCGCCCGCGAAAACACCTGATTCCCTGGAGTCCAGGCCCCTAATGCCGTAGAATTGAAGTTGAATGGGCTCGTAGCTCATCCGGATAGAGCACCGACCTTCTAAGTCGGGGGTAGCAGGTTCGAGTCCTGCCGGGCCTACCATTCACTTCTTCTCCGCCAACTCCGACACCGCCCCGTCCGCATCCCGTATCCGCATCACCATCTTCGTCCGGTCCTCCAAGTCCCGCAACGGCAAATCCACCACAAACGCCGTCATCCGGTCCACCGTCATCCCCTTCGATACCCGCTCCTTGCTCGCAAAGCTCGGGTTGTACTTCTCGCCCAACTCCGGCACCCCCAGAAACACGTTCTTCGCGTCCCCGTCCGTGATAAACCGCCCGGCCACCGCCTTCCCCGCCGTCGTCACCTCCAGCTCCAAATCCTTCACCTGGAACGGATACCCCGACGGATTCGTCACCCGAAAGTCCAGCACCACCACCGACCGCTGCTCGTCCAGCTTCCCCGTTCGAACCTTTTGAACCTCGCCTTTCAGCATCACCCGCTCGCCACGGTTCCAAAAGACGCCCCCGCCAAACAGCAGAGTCAGCGCTACCAACGCCACCCCGACGCAGATCCAAAGCGTCTTCGTCGGCATCCCGCTTCTACCCCCGCTTCTCGGCGATCCGCACCATCTCGATCATCGACTCATGCGACTTCGCGATCTGCTCCGCCCCAAAGATGTGGCACTCCAACCCCACCTGCCCCGCATACCCGTCACCCTCCAAAGCCGTAAAGATCGGAGCCCAATCGATCCAATCCGAGTACGCCTTCAACACGCTCTTCCCCTTGATCTGCACGTTCCAAAGCTTCGCCTTCGGAATCAGCTTGTACCCCTCCGGAAACGGCGTCTCCTTCACGTGCATCCCGTTCAGCGCGTCCCAGTTCACCCCGAAGTTCTTCGACGGAATGGCCTTCATATAAGCCGCCAACTCCGCGCAGCTAGCCACGTTGCAAGCCACCTCATTCTCCAGCGTCAGCCGAATCCCTTCCCTCTCCGAGATCTTCACCAGCGGCCCCAATACGTCCACAATCCGCTGCATGTCCTTCGCCGGATCCACCGTCCGCAGGAACGCAAACACCCGTACCTTATCCGTCCCCAACGCCTGCGCCGCTCGGATCGATTTCATCAGGTCCGCTTCCCGCCGGTCGTACGCCTGCTGATCGCGCGCCAGCCGCGTCGCCCGCTGCTCCGGCGTCTCCGTTCGCGGCTTCATTGGCTCCGTCCCCGGCAGCAAGAACTTGCACTGGCCCGAGTTGAAAAACGACACCCCCACTCCGCCGTCTTTGAACTCTTTGGCGGCCTGCTTCAGCTCCTCCGCTGACATGTCCGAATAGTGCTTCTTCGCCCCCGGCACTCCCCGTACTTCTAGCCACTTCAGCCCGTGTTTGTGGGCAAATTCAATCCCTTCCGCCGGCGTCTTGCCGCTCTCGTCCGTCACACTGCTCAGTCGGCTACGGTCAATCTTTGTGGTCTTCGCCCCTAACGAAAAGGGCAGTAGAAGGGAGGCTCCAAGAAGCTCGCGACGGTTCATGAGCCCCAGTGTATCTCACCTAGTCCCCCATCAACTTGCCATACGCCGACAACCCCGGATAGTTGTCGCAAATCGCCTTCACCGCCGCCGTCAAAGGGATCGCCAAAACCAACCCAATCCCCCCCCACAAGAAGCCCCAAAACATCAGCGCCACCGTCACCACCAGCGGGTTCAAATGCACCCGCGAACCCACCAACTTCGGATACAGCAGGTTCAGCGCCATGAGGTGGAAGAACGCCACCGTCGTCCCAATCACGATGTACGCCGTTAGGTTGTCGTAGATCGTCAAGGCCGAGAAGAACGGAGGCAGAATCGCCAGCGGCAGCCCGATGTAAGGGATCAAAGACAGGAACCCGCTCAGCGGCCCCACCAGCAGCCAATACGGCACCTTCACCACCCAAAAGAACCCCGTGCTCAATACGGCCAGCACTAGCCCCAGCAGGAAGTTGCCCACCACATACGCCCGCGTCATCTGCGCAATCCCGTCCAGCGTCCCCGCCGCGATCGCCCGCGACTCCCCGCTGAAAACCCGTAGGAAGTTGTACACAAAATGGTCCCGCCAAGCCAGCATAAAGTAGACAAGGAACGGTACAAACGACACCATCAGGGCAATATCATAGAACTGCCGCCAGTTCGAATACAGGTACTCCACAATCGGTGACCGCTCCGGCCGAATCCGCACCTCCTGCACCGCCGGCGGCAGCAACGGCG
>JANODS010000862.1:0-4600 GCA_031412835.1 Acidobacteriota bacterium
CGTTCCGAAAACGTGGTCCAATCCCAGCCCGATCCCATAACCCACCAGCAGACTCACCGGCAAAATCAGCGCCAAGCTCATGTAGTCCGACATCAGTCGCCCCACGCTCCGCTCCCGCTTCATGGCCCCGCCACCGCCAACGTGTGCCGCGCATGGCAGTTCATACAACTCACCTTTGCTACCGCCGACCCAGCCGGCTTCCCCTTGCACGCCGCCGGCGTAGTCGCATGGCACTTCGCACACCCCGCCTGCGTCACCGTCCATTCCTTCATCGCGTGATGCCCATGGCACGTGCTACAGTTTGCCGACTTCGCCGTCCGCCGCACCATCGCCACCTGATGCTTGCTCTGCATGTACTGCGCCCTCTCCAAAGCATGGCAGTTCCCGCACATCGCCGCGACTTCATCCGGGGCCGCCACCCGATCCGGCGAAGCCTCCCCATTGCTCTTCCGATGCTTATCGCTCGGCCCGTGGCACACGCCACACTCCAAACCCGCTTTCGACGCGTGCTTATGCGAACCGAAGTCCGCAATCTGCTCCGTATGGCACGGCGAGCAGGCATGCGGGGCCTGCCCCTGCGCCATACCCGCGAGCATCAGCAACCACCAAATCATCTTAAACGCCTCTTCACGATCGTCCGCGAAATGTCACTCATCTTCGCCATCCCCGCCAGCGCCATCGCCAACTTCAACTCCGCGTTCAGCATCCAAAGCACCCGCTCCACGCCCGGTTGGCCGAACGCTCCCAAGCCCCACAGCGGTGCCCGACCCACCAGCACCGCCTTCGCCCCCAACGCCAACGCCTTCAAAATATCCGTGCCCCGCCGCAACCCGCCGTCCATCAACACCGGCACCTTGCCGCCCACCGCGTCCACGCAATCCGGTAGCGCGTCCAGCGTCCCAATCACCCCGTCCAACTGGCGCCCGCCGTGATTCGAAACAACAATCGCGTCCGCGCCATGCTTCACCGCCAACGCCGCGTCCTCCGGGTTCACAATGCCCTTCACGATCACCGGCATCTTCGAGCCGTCTTTGAACCAGGCAATCTGCTCCCAGGTCATCTGCGGCGTATGCGGCTGCCACATCGCCGGCAGCGCCGGAGACCGCGGCGGCGGCTTCGGCGCGCCTTCCTTCGGCACCCCGCTCTGCATATAGCCGTAGTCAAACCGGTTGCGATTGTTCCGGTCCCGGTTTGATTGGTACTGGTTATCCACCGTCAGCGTAATCGCCTTCCCGCCGCCGTCCTCCACCCGCCGCGCATAGCCGCGAGCCTGCGCCTTCGTCGCGGCCCCAATCGTGTTCGACCACCACAGCAGCGGATCGCCTTTCTCCAAAATCTTCTGCACTCCGGTCGCCGAACAAATCAGCGTCTTCGATGCCAACGCCGCCCGCGCCACAATCTCATCGGCGTTCTGAATCACCAAACTTTTCCCGCCCGTCGGCGCGATCAGAATCGGGCTCGCCAGCTTCATCCCCAACAGCTCCGTTTCAAGCGACACCGTCGACACGTCCGTCATCACCCGCGGCATCAGGAACACATGCTCATACGCCGACCGGTTCGCCCGCAGCGTCAACTCGTCCTCCACCCCACCGGCGATGAAGTCGTACGCCAACTTGTGCATCTTCCGCTTGGCCACTTCTTCGAACTCATGCACGTTGATCGGACCCATCAAATCGTCCGGCACCTCGCCGTGCAAAAGCGGCGACCCCGCCGCCAACGTCATCAAGTTCCGCACCAGTTCGCGCCGATTCATCGCTTGCCCTCCAGGATGGCCGCCGCCTGCTCCCCGGCCTCTTTGACCAAGATGCCCATCTTCGGGTGCGACGGCTCCATATCGGCCTTTAATCCTATCTCTTCAAGCGCCTCCGATGTGGTCGGCCCGATCGACGCCACCACCATCCGCCCCAACCCCGCTCGCACGTCCACGCCCTCCTCCTCCGCCACGCTCAACAAGTGCGTCAACTGAATCGACGTCGTCAGCAGCACCACGTCGAACGCCCCGGCCGCAATCCCTCGAGCCGCCGCCCGCAGCGGACCTGTATCATCCGGCAGCGCCCACTGGTACACCGGCACGGCCGTCACCGTCGCCCCAAACGCCTCCAACGCGCCCATTAAGAGCAAATTCGGTTTCCCATACTCCTGCACCGCGATCCGCCGCTCCGGCCGCCCCGCCATCACCGCCATCACCTCCCGCCACGTATTCGGCTCCGGGGCCATCGCCGCCGCCGGCACGCCCCACTCCCGCAGCACCGCCATCGGCTTTGGCCCCCGAGCCACCACCGGCAACTTTCGCAACTCCGCCGCCAACGCCCCCTCCGGCCACACCGTGCTCAAGACTTTATCCAACGCCCGCGTCCCCACACCGGTCAGCAAAATCACCAACTCAAACTCGCCCGCCCGCAAGCGATCAAAGAATGCGAAGGCCTCCGGGTTCTCCGCCAACGGCACCTCCCGCATCGACGGTGCCACCGTCGCCACGCCTCCGTTCTTCTCGATCAATATCGCCATCTCCGCCGCCCGCCGCGACTCCAGCGACAGCACCCGCAATCCGTCGAATCCCATCCCTCTAGGATAAGTTGCAATAGTCCGGCCGGTCACCCGCCGATTCATGCCGATATTCCTTCACGATCTTGCCGCCCTTCACGAGAAACGCCCCCGGCATCTGAAACTCGTCGCCTTCCAGAAACCCCACTCCGTGTTTGCGAAACGAAGCCAACCCCCGAGTCCAAACGCCCGGCCCTAATAATTGCCACAACGTCCCGCGCCGCAAACCAAAAGCCTTGTATAAAGCCCGCTCCGGATCGTAGATCCGTTCCACGTCCGCCATTCCGTACTGCACAAAAAACTGTTCCGTCCCGCCCATGTGCACCAGCACGATGTTCGTCCCGTCCGCCTCGATCCGCTTCCGCTGCCGACCCAGATCCGCGAGCGTCTCCCGGCAAAACGTACACCCCGCATGGCGCAGAAAAACCACCAACGAGTTCCGCCCCCGCAGAAACGAACCCAAATCCCCCACGGGCCCCGCGTCCGTCCAAGCCCCTTTCAGAATCAGAAAAAACGGCACCAGCCAGATCAAATCGTTCGTAATGTTGTTCACCCCAAACCACCAAGTGAAACGCCCTTCCAACGCCGACTGCACAAACCCGATCGGACCGAACACCTTCCCTAGAAAGCCCACCAACACGATCGGCCAATGCCGATAGGGGTCCAGCGAAGCCAGCGCATAGCCCACCCCATACACCCCCACAATCATCGCGATGCACTGCCACAGCTCCGGATAGTTCGGCCGCGCCATCCCTGCCCAATCGAACATTAGGTTCGGCCAAAGCCCCACAAGAAGCCCCCATGCCACGTTGTAGATCCCCGCCGCCAGCAGCCAACTTTTCATCCAATTCGGAGCCATATGTCTTAGTGGATGCGATTCCGCCCCAGACCGGCGTGCTATCTTCAAAAAACCAGCCCCCGCATGCCGGAACTATCGCTCCAACTTCTCCTCGACATCCTCGCCATCGTCCTCATCGACCTCCTGTTGGCCGGCGACAACGCCGTCGTCATCGCCCTCGCCGTCAAGTCGTTGCCCGAACGCGAACGCAAACTGGGCATTCGCATCGGTGCCGGGTTCGCTGTCGTCCTCCGTATCGGCCTTACGTTCTTCGCCGCCCAACTCCTCCTCATCCCTTGGATCAAACTCGTCGGCGGGATCGCTATCTTTTGGATCGCCATCAAGCTCCTTACCGACGCCGCCGAAGACGCCGCCGGAGTCAAACCGGCTACCACTCTCATGTCGGCCATCTGGTACATCCTCATCGCCGATTTGACAATGTCTGTCGACAATATCCTGGCCGTCGCCGGCACCTCCAAAGGCAGCCTCCCGCTCTTAATCTTCGGCCTCGGCCTCTCCATCCCCTTCGTCGTTCTCTCGTCCAATCTCCTCTCCACGATCATGGATAAGTACCCGATTATCGTCTGGATCGGTGCCGCCATCCTCGGCCGCGTCGGCGCGGAAATGATCGTTACAGACCCCGTCGTCCATGCGAACCTCCACCCGTCCATGACCCTCGAGATCACGGCGCAAGTCGCCGGTGCCCTCCTCGTCGTTGCCGCCGGTTGGTTCCTGTCTAAGCGAAGAGCGGCGTAAGCACCTTTCCGTGCACGTCCGTCAACCGCCGCTGCAAGCCGTTGTGATACCAGCTCAGCCGCGTATGGTCCAGCCCCATCAGATGCAAAATCGTCGCATGGAAATCGTATAGTGTCACGGGGTTGTCCGACGCTTTGTACCCCAACTCGTCCGTCGACCCATAGCTGAAGCCCTTCTTCAGCCCCGGCCCCACCATCCACGAAGTGAATCCCTCAGGGTTATGATCCCGGCCCCCCTCGCCCAGCCCCTCGCTGATCGGCAACCGTCCGAACTCGGTCGTAAACACGACCAGCGTATCGTCCAACATCCCCCGCTGCTTCAAATCCTTTAGCAGCGTCGCCGTCGGCTGATCTAGAATCCGTGCGTTCTTCCCGTGGTTTGCCACCAAGTCCTCGTGCGCATCCCAGTTCACGCGCGGTGCCCCAAAATGCCCGCCATTGTACATCTGGATCACCCGCACGC
>JANODS010000863.1:0-7912 GCA_031412835.1 Acidobacteriota bacterium
GTCAAGACGACGCTCGACAATGCGATCAACCAGCGGCGAATCGCGCATGGGTACATTTTCAGCGGCCAACGCGGGACGGGCAAGACGAGCGTCGCGCGGATTATGGCGCGTTGTTTGAACTGCCTGGAGGGTCCGACTTCGACGCCGTGTAATGTCTGCGCCAGTTGCAAAGAGATTACGAGCGGCGGCGCGGTGGACGTGATTGAGATTGACGCGGCATCCAACCGCGGCATCAATGAGATGCGCGAACTGCGTGAGAGCGTGCGGTATCGTCCGGCGCGGGATCGGTACAAAGTCTTCATCGTCGACGAGGCGCACCAGATTACCAACGAGGCGTTCAACGCTTTGCTGAAGACGCTGGAAGAGCCGCCGGAGTGGGTGGTGTTCATCCTGTGCACGACGGAATCGCATAAGATCCCGACGACGATTGCATCGCGCTGCCAGCAGTTTTCGTTTCGCAGCGTGGACTTCGATGAGTTGCTCAAGCGCATGGAATGGATTTGCGCGGAGGAAGGGATTACAGCGGATCCGGAAGCCTTGGCCGTGTTGGCGCATGTGGGCGAAGGCAGCGTTCGCGATTCGCTTTCCGCGCTCGACCAAGCGATTGCATGCTGCGGGTCGACGTTAAGCGCGCCCGAAGTGCGGGCGCTTTTGGGGATGTTTTCGCAGGACGCGA
The DNA here is from genome assembly GCA_031412835.1 of Acidobacteriota bacterium. GTDB lineage: Bacteria > Acidobacteriota > Terriglobia > Bryobacterales > Bryobacteraceae. The sequence goes on from JANODS010000863.1 coordinate 677, forward strand.
TGAACCAAGTGACGACCGCGTTGCTGGCCAGCGATTCAGCGCGGATGCTGGATATTGTGGACGAATTGGAGCGCAAGGGCGCGAACCTACAGCATTTTTGTCGGGAGTTGGCGCGGCATATTCGGAACTTGTTGGTGGCGAAAATCTCGGGAGAGGGGACGCGGCTGATTGCGGCCTCGCCAAACGAAAAGAAGAACATGGCGGCGGTGGCGGCGCAGTTCAGCGAGATGGACTTGACGCGGTATTTGCAGGTGACGTTGGACGTGTTCAAGGACTTGCAGTACTCGTTACAACCGCGGCTGCACTTGGAGATTGGGCTGCTGAAACTGGTCCACGCGGCGAAGTTGACATCGATTGAGGAGGCGTTGGCGAAGTTGGGTCCGGGTCCGGGTCCGGGTCCGTCGCCTTCAGCGTCGAGGCCGCCGCAGTCGCGGCCGTCCCCGAGTGGAGCGAGCTTCCAAGCGGCACCTCCTGTTTTTGAAGATCCGCTGGCGGAATTGGCGGCCATGCCGCCGTGGAAATCGACGTCCAAGGCCCCGGCGGCGACAGTTGTGGCGGACGATCCGCTGTCGGAACTAGCCGCCATGGCACCTTGGCAACCGACGGAGAAGGCTCCGGCGGGCAATGCGTTTGGAGATGGGGCACCGATCAAACCTGTCGAGAGAACTAAGAGTATCGTTGGCGATCTGCGCTCCCGACTTTACGCCGCGGCGCTCGAGCTGGGCTTGAAGTTTTTGGCCGACGGTTTCGAAGCGGCCGAGATCAGCGAGAGTAATGGCGTGATCGAGATCGTGGCACCGGAAGAGTGCGAATTCACGATGAAAGAGCAGGACGTGAACCGCGTCGTGGCCTCAATGGGCATGGCTGGCGCGCGGGCCAAGGTTCGCTTCTCCGCTTCGGTCGTGTCGGGCCCATCGCCGGCCGCCAAGCTTGCCGCGGCTGATGATGCGACGGTGCGGGCGTTGGCCAATCCGACTGTAAAGCGATTCCAGGAGACGTTTCCGGACAGTTTAGTCCGCAGCGTCCGTAACTTGAAGGAGTAACTTAATGAAACTTCCCGGTAACATGCAAGGAATGATGCAGCAGGCGCAGAAGATGCAAGCCAAACTGCAGGAAGAGATCGCGGCGATTCGCGTGGAAGCCTCCGCTGGCGGCGGGACCGTGACGGTCCAGATGGACGGCCAGAAGCGGTGTTTGGGCGTAAAGATCGACCCCGAAGTGGCCGGCGACACGGAGATGTTGCAGGATCTGGTGATGGCTGCCTTCAATGAGGCGCATAAGCAAGTGGAAGACGAAAGTGGCAAGAAGATGGGCGGCATGATGAGCGGGCTCGGCCTGCCTCCCGGGATGTTCTAGACTCCGATGCCGGATCTGGCCGAACCGCTTGCCCGGATGGTGGAGGAGTTCCGGCGTTTGCCCGGAATCGGGGCGAAGTCTGCCCAACGGATGGCGTTCTACGTTTTGCGAGCGTCGGTGGATGACGCGCATCGCTTGGCGCAGGCGATCATCGACGTGAAAGAGAAGCTGGGCTTGTGCCGGGTTTGCAACAACATCAGCGATAGCGAGTTGTGCCCGTACTGCACGAATCTATCGCGGGATCAGCATGTGATTTGCGTCGTCGAAGAGGCGCCGAACATTTTGCCGATCGAAGTGACGCGGTCGTTCGAGGGGCTCTACCATGTGCTGCATGGCTCGATTTCTCCGCTGCGAGGCATTGGCCCGGAGCAGTTGAAGATCAAGAGCTTGCTGGAACGGTTGCAGGACGAAACGGTGACCGAGATCATCCTGGCGACGAACCCGACCGTGGAGGGGGAAGCGACAGCGGCCTATCTGGCCCGGCTGTTGAAGCCGTTGGGGATTAAGGTGATGCGGATCGCGATGGGGATTCCCGTGGGGAGTGATTTGGAGTATGCCGACGAGGTCAGCATGTCCAAGAGCATGGAAAATCGCCGGGAGATGTAGCGGCTAGAGAACGCGGAGCGGATCGAACTCCCGCAGGCCGCCGTCGGTGAGTGCGCCGATGGGAACGTCGAGCAGCAGATTGTCGGTCGCGGGGCGGAGGAGTTCGACCTTGAGGTAGTTACTCGATAGCGCCATATTGCCATGGCCGAGAGTGACCACCGAGAGAGGCTGGCCGAGGAAGCGGCTGCGGAAAGCGAGATTCTTACGATCAGCCAGTTCGCGGAGTTCGCGATTGCGTTGTTTGCGGACGGGCATGGGAACTTGGTCCGGGGAGTCCGCTGCCGGCGTGCCGGGGCGGGCGGAGTAAGTGAAGACGTGCAGGTAGGTGAAGGGCAATTCGTCGATAAAGCGGAACGTTTCGGCGAATTCGGCCTCAGTTTCACCGGGGAAGCCGACCATGACGTCGGCCCCGATTGCCGCGTCCGGCATCAGGGTGCGGGCCTTGGTGACGCGGTCGGCGTAATGGCGGGGGCGGTACTTGCGGTGCATGCGGCGGAGGACGGTGTCGGAGCCGGATTGGAGGGGCGCGTGGACGTGGCGGGCGATGCGGGGGGATTCGGCCATGAGCCCGAGGAGGTCGTCCGAAAAGTCCATCGGCTCGACTGAGGAGAGGCGGATTCGTTCGATGGCCGTTTCGTCCAGAATGCGGCGGACGAGGCCGGCGAGGCGAAGGGTCTGGCCCGGTTCCCTGCCCCAGCGGCCGAGGTTGATGCCGCTGAGCACGACCTCGCGATAGTTCTGGCTCAGGTGGCGAACTTGGTCGATGACTTGGTCGGCGGGCATGGAGCGGCTGCGGCCGCGGACGAAGGGGATGATGCAGAACGAACAACGGTTGTTGCAGCCGTCCTGGATTTTCAGGTTGGGGCGGGCGCGGTCACCGGCGGCGTCTTGGATGGGCGCGGAGAGAAAATCGTGTTGGGCGAAGATGTCGCCGACGTGGATTTGGCCGTGGAACGGGGTGAGCGTTTCGGCGACGATATCGGGGATTTGGGTCTTATGCGAATTGCCGACGACCCAGGTGACGCCGGGCAGAGCGGCGAGTTCTTCGGGGGCCCGTTGGGCGTAGCAGCCGGTGAGCAGGATCTGGGCGGCGGGGTTATCCCGATGCACGCTGCGGACCATGGAGCGGACGTCGGCGTCGGCGTTGGCGGTGACGGTGCAGGTGTTGAGTACGACGAGGTCGGCTGAACGGGCTTCGGCGGCGCTAGAAAGGCCGCGCTGTTCGAGCATGGACTCGAGGGCCGCGCCGTCGGCTTGCGTGGCGCGGCATCCGAAATTGTGAACGAAAAACTTCTGCAAACTTCTATTCTGGCAGCTTTTCGGGCGGTTCTGGCAGGAAGAAGCTGCCGGTGACGCCGATGACATAAACAAGGGCGGCGACGCATCCGGCGGCGACGGCCAACTTGGCGGCGGGGGAAGCGCCGGGGGTGTAGTTGGCCAAGGTCGTTGTGAGCAGCGCGGCGGAGGTGCCGAGCATGCGGCCGCCGATGTTAGCGGCGAAGCTTTCGCCGGTGCCGCGCAAATGCGTGGGGTACATGCGGGGCAGGTAGTTGCCCCAGAAGCTGAACTGGGCAACCGTCAGCATACCGGCGGCGAAAACGCCCCACTTGAGCACGTCCACGGGCAGGTCCATCGCATTGAAGAACACGAGCGGCACGAGGAACAGGCCAGGGACTTGGAATACGCGGAGGAGCTTGACGCGGCTGATGATGCGGATCGCGAGGAAGGCGAGAAGGACCCGGCCCACGAGGCCGCCGATCTCCTGGAAGAATTGGACGTTGGAGACGACTTTCTGTTGCAACGGTCGGGCGAGAGGCAGGACTTCGGAGAGGCCGGGGACGATGCGGGGCAGGTGTTGGATGGCACCGAAGGCGGCCCCGTAACTGGCGGCGTACATGATCATTGTGACCCAGGTGGTGCGGCTATATTGTGGCGTAAAGAGTTCCGCGAAGCTGGGGCGGCGTAGCGTGCCGGCGGCTTTCTTCTGCGCCCAAAGCGGGGATTCGGGAAGGAACGGACGGATGATCATCAGCGGAATCGCGGGGAGGACGCCGGAGATTAGCGTGTAGCGCCAAGCTTCGTGGCCTCCGTGAATTTCGGGCAGGCTGGGGGCCCAGGTGACGGCGAGGTAGTAGGCGCCGGTGACGAGGAGGCCGCCGATCGACGAGAAGGCTTGGGTGTAGCCGAGCACGTTCTCGCGCTGCTTCGGATCGGGGAAAAGTTCGGCGAGCCATGCGACGGCGGCGACGAATTCGACGCAGACGCCAATGAACGTGGTGCAACGGAAGAAGAGCAGCTGTTCGAGCGAGGTGGCGAATCCGGCGGCAAGGGCGGAGACGGCGTAGATCAGGATGCTCCAGACGAGGACGGAGCGGCGGCCCCAAAGGTCAGTGAGATAGCCGCCGACCATGCCGAAGATGCCACCGGCGAAGGCGGGGACGAAGAAGAGGAGCCCGGTCCAGCTATTGAACTCCGGGGTGCCCGGCTTCAAGTTGCCGAGTTCGGCCAGCGCCGGCCCGGCGATCAGCGGCAGGACGAGGAGTTCGTAGATATCGAAGGCAAAGCCTAAGGCGGCCACGGCACAGATCAACCACTGAATCGGCGTGAGCTTGCTGGATGAAGACATAGGGAAGATTATACAGATGCGGAAGGAAAGTATCGATGAATGGTTGCAGCCGAGGGCTTCGGGGTCAACAGGGAGACGCCCCAGACGAGGGCGGCGGAGATGAGCGTCATGGGCACGACCGGGGCAAAGCCGGCCACGGTAAAACCGCGGGGTAGGAAGTACAGAGCGACGGTGGCGGCGGAGATGAAAAGGGTGGCGGCAAGGGCTCCCCACTTAGTGGAACCGCGCCAGCAAAGGGCCGCGACAAAGAGCGGCGACATGGCGGCGTAGCCGGCGAAGGCGTATTGGACGGCGAGATCGAAGATGGCGACTTTGGCATTCAGGGCCGTGAAATAGGCAAAGGCGGTGACGAGGACAACGAACAGTCGGCCGGTGAAGATCTGGGCGTCTTCGCCGAAGCGGGCCTTGCCGCCGTAGAAGGCGAAAATGTCCTCGGTGAACATCGTGGAGAGCGCTAGAATCTGTGAATCGCTGGCCATGACGGCGGCCATGATGCCAGCGCCGAGGAGCCCGGCGATCCAGCCGGGGGCGTAGCGATTGAGCAGTTGCAGCATGACGTCGTCGCCGGGGACCGGGCGGCCCGTGGCGGCACGGGCTTCGATTTTGGCTTCGATGGCGGGAATGTCGGTGGCTTGGTTGGCAGCGACGCCGAGATAGACGCAGGGCAGCCAGATGAGCAGGATGCAGATGGGATAGAAGATCACGGTGCGTTTGAACTGCGTGACCTTGCGGGCGGTGAGGCAGAAGATGGCGATATGGGGGAAGGCGATGGCGGAGAGCGGGTTAAACGTGTAGCTGAAAAACGCCGTGAGCGAGAACTTTTCCCGGGTCAGCAGGCTCGCCGTGGCGGGGTTGTTCAGCAGGCGTTCGGTGACGGCCGCGAAGCCGCCCATGCCTTGGCCGATGAGCGTTACGGCGATGGCACCGAAGCCGAGGAAGAGGACCGTTTGAAACGTGTTGACCCAGGCGGTGCCGCGCATGCCGCCGAAGAAGACGTAGCTCATGACGACTAAAGCGACGAGAAGACCGCCGAGCCAGAAGGGGATAATGCCGCCGCTGATGACGCTTAGCGTCGTGCCGCCGCCCATCACGCCGATGATGATGTAGGGGATCAGCAGGGCGGCCTGCAGGAAGAAAATCAGCGTGCCGATGTGGCCGCATTCCCAGCGGTCGCGAAAGATCTGCACAGGCGTGATCAGCCCGAAACGCTTGCCGACCGACCAGAGTCGGGTGCCGAGGAAGAGCAGGCAGACGGGGACAACGAGTGCCGAAATGGAGGCCATGAGGCCGAACGTAACGATGCCGAAATTGAAGGCATGGCCGCTCGATCCGAGGATCGCAAAGGCCGTCATGTGCGTGCCGAAGAGGCTGAGGAGGAATACCCACGGCCCGAGTGATCGACCGGCGAGAAAGAAATCTTCGGCGGCCGGGCCGCCTGATCGGCGGAAGGCGAAGATGCCGATGTAGAGAATGATCGCGAGATAGGCCAGGACAAAAAGTGCTGGGATCATTCGTCTTGCTCAAGACCAGTGGGCCAACACCAGCGCACGAGGCCAGCCATAAGCAGGGCGGCAGCGAGGGTGAACAAGGCGTGATACCAAAGGCCGACGGGTAAGACGCCGAAGGCCAACGGGGCGGCGGCGTTCCAGTTCCACCAGTCGTGGTGAAGGAGCAAAAAAGCGCCAATTGCGAGCGAAGCCAGAACTGTTTTCATTGCGCGGCGATGGCGAAAAGATGATTTTTACCGCGGAGGAACAACATGCCGTTCGACAGGGCCGGGGAGGACAGCACGGGCTCGCCGATTGAGTTCGAATGGAGCACGGTGTGCTCGGGTCCGGCTTTGATCACGAAAGAATCTCCATCTTCACTGGTGATTAGAATCTTTCCATCATACGCAACTGGAGAGCCGGCAAAGGTGGCGGGTACAGGCGGGCGCTTGCCTTCGTACTTCACCTCGCCGGTCTTGGAATCGATGCAGGTCAGAAGGCCCTTGTCGGTGATTAGATAAACGTAGGCACCGTAGAAAATGGGGGACGGGACGTAGGCAGTGCCCTTGGCGTAGCTCCAAAGGGCCTTGCCGCCGGGGCCGAAGGCGGACGCGAATTTCTCCGGGTAGCCGGCTGAAACGACAACCACGCCGTCGCCGCTTACCGGGCTGGGCACGGAGTTGCCTTTCACGCCGGGTGCTTCCCAAAGCTGTTTGCCGGTCTTGGGGTCGTAGGCGATTGTCTTCTCGGTGGCCGCCGTCACCAGGGCTCCGTCAAAGAACAGGGGAGTGGACCAGGTGAGGTTTACGGGCCGCTCAACGCGCCATTGCGTCTTGCCGGTTTTCTTATCGAGGGCGATTAGATATGACTTGTTCTCTTCCCCGTTATCGCATTGCAAGAAGATGCGGTCGGCGTCCATGACGGGCGAGGTGCCGGGGCCCATGCCGATGGTCTTGATCGGGCCGGGATCGAACTTCCAGAGCAGCTTGCCATCGTAGTCGAAGGCATAGAGGCCTTCGGAGCCGAAGTAGGCGTAGACGTTGCGGCCATCGGTCAGCGGCGTCGGGGCGGCGTAGCTGCCGGCCTTGTGGCGATTGTCGAAGACCTTGCCGGAGTAGGCCGTCTTTTGCCAGAGAACGCGGCCCGTTTTGCGATCCAGCG
>JANODS010000864.1:0-1184 GCA_031412835.1 Acidobacteriota bacterium
GAAAACGACGACCAGACCATGATCAACAAACTCGAAGTGCTCCGCAGCATGATCGACCAAGAGATCATGATGCAGCGCGCCGAAAAGAACGGCCTCCTCGCCCAGCAGACCGACGTCGACGCCGACTTCGCCAAACTCAAAGGCGGCTTCACCGAGGACGAGTTCAAAAAGCGCCTTCAAGAAAAGAAGATGACGGCGGAGGACTTGAAGTCCGACATCCGCAAGAAATTGAGCATCGAAAAGCTGATCACGAAAGAGATCACCTCGAAAATTAACATTACCGACAAAGACGTCAGCGACTTCTACGCCGCCAACAAGCAGAACTTCAATCTTGCTGAACCCCAAGTTCATTTGGCCCAGATTTTGACCACCCCCGTCGCCGACGCCAGTATTCGCAATCTAAAGAACGATAAAGCGCAGAACGACGATCAAGCGAAACGCAAGATGCAGCAGATCTCTGACCGCCTCCGCGCCGGCGAAGACTTCTCCATGCTTGCCCAGAACTATTCTGAGGATCCCGGCTCCTCCGCCAACGGCGGCGACCTCGGCTTCGTCTCCGAGTCGGCTCTCGAAAAAGCCAACATCGACCTCCGCCGTCTCGTAAGCCAAATGCAGCCCGGCCAAATCTCCCCTGTCATCAAGACCGGCGAGGGCTACCGCATCCTCAAGCTCCTTTCAAAGGAGCCCGCCGGCCAGCGCGAGCTCAGCGACCCCCGCGTCCAACAGACCATCCGCGAAACTCTGATGAACCGCAAGGACCAGCTCTTCCGCTCCGCCTTCCTCGAAGCCGTCCGCAACGAAGCCCACGTCGAAAACTACCTAGCCCGCGTCGTCGGCCAACTCGATCCCAAAAAATAACGCGCACCTTATAAACTACTGGTGCCCGCCGCATTGATCGCCCCCCCCCCTCTCGACCGGTCCGCCGCCCGTCGGTGCCCGCCACATTCCTCGCCTCCCCATCTGCCCCCTCCTCTCGCCCGGCCCGCTCCCCACCCACACCCGCCGCATTCCTCTCCTCCCCATCGCGCCCATCCTCTCGTCCGACACACCTCCGCGCCGGGCGAGCCCTGGCCAAGCGATCAGCCCGCGCCCTCAACTCGAAGTCCCGCTGTCCCGCAGTCTCACGCCCGGCCGCTCCGGCAGCCCCCACTCGAAAGCGGTTCACCAGCTCATCCTTCCGCTCG
>JANODS010000865.1:0-5012 GCA_031412835.1 Acidobacteriota bacterium
CCTCCTGCGGCTGCACCGCCGAGGCCGTCCAGAATCATTTCCGCACGGCCGGCGTCGAGTTCCTCAAAGGCCTCCGCCTCCTCCTCGATACCTCCATCGAAAGCCTCGAGCCGAAACCGAAAACCGGCTCCAAGATCACTGTCGAATAAGGCACAATAGGAGCTTCATGGATCCCACGAAGCTCCGCAGTTACTCCTGGTTCAACGGCAAGGAGTACTACAACTTTTCCCGGCGCGCTAACATCCGCGCCCTCGGCATCTCCCGCCAAGCTTTTCACGGCAAGCCCGTCGTCGGCATCTGCAATTCGTTCAGCGAACTGAACAATTGCAACGCGCATTTGCGCATCGTCGCCGACGCCGTCAAACGCGGCGTCTGGGCCGCCGGCGGCTTCCCCCTCGAATTCCCTGTCATCTCCCTCGGCGAGCAATACATGAAGCCGACCACCATGCTCTTCCGTAACCTCATGGCCATGGATGTCGAAGAGTCCGTCCGCGCCAACCCCGTCGACGGCGTCGTCATGCTCTGCGGCTGCGATAAAACCACCCCCGCCATGCTCATGGGCGCCGCCTCCGCCGACGTCCCGGCTCTCATCTTCACCGGCGGCCCCAGCCTCTCCGGCAACTACAAAGGCAAAACCATCGGTCAAGGCACCGACGGCCGTAAAATCTTCGACCTCTTCCGCACCGGCAAAGTCTCCCCCGAAGAACTCGAAGAGATCGAAGGCTGCATGGTCCGCTCCTCCGGCCACTGCACCGTCATGGGCACCGCCTCGACGATGGCCGTCATCGCCGAAGCCCTCGGCATGTCCCTCCCCGGCTCCGCCGCCATTCCCGCTCCGGACTCCCGCCGCCTCGCCCTCGCCGAAATGGCCGGCCGCCGCATGGTCGAAATGATCGAAGAAGGCCTCACCCCCTCCCGCATCATGACGAAGGAAGCTTTTGAAAACGCCATCGCTGTCGACATGGCCATCGGCGGCTCCACCAACGCCGTCGTCCACCTCCTCGCTATCGCCGGCCGCACCCCCCATAAACTCGTCCTCCAGGATTTCGACGATATCTCCAGACGTACTCCCTTCCTCGTCAACGTCCGCCCCTCCGGCGAACACATGATGGAAGACTTCTTTTACGCCGGCGGCGTCCCCGCCGTCATGCGCGAACTCCTCCCGAATCTCCACGGCGACGCCCTCACCGTCAACGGCAAAACCATCGCCGAAAACGTCGCTGACGCCCCCAATCACAACCACGACGTCATCCGCCTCGCGTCGAACCCGATCTACGCCGAAGGCGGCACCGTCATCCTCCGCGGCAACCTCTCCCCCAACGGAGCCGTCTTCAAACAGACCGCGGCCTCCCCCCATCTCTGCTCCCACACCGGCCCCGCCTTCGTCTTCGAAACCTACCAGGAGATGCACGATTCCATCGACTCCATGGACCTCCCCATCGACGCCAACACCGTTCTCGTCATGAAGGGCGGCGGCCCCCACGGCGCTCCCGGCTTCCCGGAATGGGGCCACATCCCCATGCCCAAAGTGCTTCTGGAACAAGGCGTCTCCGACTGCGTCCGCATCTCGGACGCCCGCATGTCCGGCACGTCATTCGGCACCGTCGTCCTGCATGTTTCGCCGGAATCCGGCATCGGCGGCCCGCTCGCCATCGTTCAAACCGGCGACCTCATCACTCTTGATGTCGCCACCCGCCGCCTCCATCTCCACGTCTCGGACGAAGAGATCTCCGCCCGCCTCAGCACTTGGAAACCCGCCCCGCCCCACTACACCCGCGGCTACGGTAAGCTCTTCCTGAACCACGTCACGCAAGCCCATCTCGGCTGCGACTTCGACTTCCTCAAAGCCGAATGAAAGCCAGCGCCGCGGCCTTCTGCGCCGTCCTCGTATGGCTCCTTTGGGTAGTCAACAAAGGAGCCTACAAAGGCTACTTCTCCGGTGATGAACTCGACCTCTTCGCCTGGATGCGTTTCACGACCGCGGACACGTTCTTCTGGGGCTTTCTCACCCCTCAGTTCTACGCCACCAACTTCCGCCCCCTCGGCCACCTCCTCTTCTGGGGCCTCTACCAATCGGTCGGTCTGAACTACGCCTGGTTCCTCGCCACCGTCCAACTCCTCCATCTCGTCAACCTCGCCCTCCTCTGGCGGCTCCTCCCCGGCCAGTGGCCCGCCCGCGTCTGCGGCCTCGGCCTCTTCGCCTTCCACATTGCCTGCTTCGATGACTACTGGAAGTCGATGACCCTCTTCGACGTCCTCTGCACCACCTTCTGCCTAGCCTCGCTAATTGCCTGGACTCGCCGCCGCCCCTGGTGGTCCCTCCTCCTCTTCTGGTGCGCTTATAAATCGAAGGAGCTAGCCATCGGACTGCCCGTAATTCTCCTCGCCTACGAGTACTGGCTAGGTGAAAAACGCTACCGCCAACTCATCCCCTTCTTTGCGATTTCGTTCCTCTTCGGCCTCCAAGCCGTCTTCCAGCAAGGTGGTCAAGATAGCCCGTACAGCCTCCGCCTCACTCCCGCCCTCCTCGCCCAAGCCATCGATTTCTACGCCTCCCAAATTCTCATTCTGCCCCACTTGGGCTTCGCCCTCATCCTCCTTCCCTTCGTCACAAACGATCGCCGCATCTGGTGGGGCCTCGCCACGTTTACCATCTTCCTTACCCCGATGTTCCTAGTTCCCAACCGCCTCCTGAGCTCATACTTATACCTCCCCCTGGTCGGCCTAGCTTACGCCTTCGCCGCCTTCGCCGCCCGCACCAATTGGCGCTACGCAGCCGCCGCCCTCCTCCTCTGGCTTCCTCTCAATTACGCCTTCCTGCCTCCCCTCCGTTCGACGCTGATCGCCGAAGCCAACGAGACCAAAATCTACCTCTCATCCGTCTACGGCTTAGCCAAGCGCCAGCCCGAACTCCGAACGTTTCTGATCGATGGTCAGCCCGACCATCTTCAATCCTGGGGCGTCAAGGCCTCCCTCCAACTTGCCTTCGGCACCCAGGCCATAGAGACCCTCCCCGTCGACGCCCGCCCCGAGTCCCAGACCGCCCTCGCTCTCCTGAGTTGGGATCGCCCCGCCCAGCGCCTCTACACGCTTTCGCGGATCGGCGAGCAGCAGGATTCCGCCTGGATTGAGATGAGCCGTCTCACCCCCGTCTGGCAACTCGAGAAAGGTTGGTACGCCCGGGATTCCAGCTTTCGTTGGACCGAGCCTTACGCGACGGCCCGACTTTGGCGTCCCGCTGACGCGACCTCGTTCCAGGTTGAAGTCAACATTGGAGTTCCTTATCTGAAGGAGATCGGCCAAGTGACGTTAGAAACGAAGGTGAACGGCCAGACGCTAGGCCGCGAGACGTTCCTGAAGCCCGGTTGGCAGACGGTCAAATACGACCTCCCCTCCGCCCCCGCCGCCCGGGCGCAAGTCGAGTTTCTAGTAACTCCCCCCTTCCGCCCCACGAACGGAGATCCCCGCAAACTAGGAATCCCGATCGGAGCCTTCGGCTTCCGATAGCCCGCCCCATGTAAGCCACGATGCGATAAGGTATGGCTGCTTATAAAAAGTACGCGTGGATTGTCTCGGACCCGGAGATGCTGGGCTGTAAGCTCGCGATTCGCGGAACAAGACTCTCCGTCAGCCTGATCCTGGAATGTCTGGCGTCAGGCATGACGTTGGCGGACATCGAGGATGTGGTAACTCGACGCCAACGTAGATATACATTTTCGCTCTGTCATTCTAGAAAAAGGCATTGTCGCCGAGTCCGCTGCCTATCTAGGCTGGGCAACGTTGGTGAACGGCGCACTCGTCACTGAAGCTGCCGGTGCCGGATTCAATTGTTTGCTCACCCGCGATGTTCTATTCGCGGAATCTGCGGCGCGTGCTTTGCAGCGATTTCCCACTTTCGCCGTTGTGGTGGTCACGCTCCCCCAGGCCCCATGGGCTCATTATCGAGACACATTTCTGGAAGAGTGGGAGCCGCCCCCGGTAACGCCTCGCTCTCCAGCCAGATAGAATGGAAGGCATGAAGCGTCTTCTCGCCTTTGCTTTCCTTCCCGTCCTCCTCCTCGCCGACGGTGCCTCCGGCCTCTCCTGGAAAACCCCCGCCGCCTGGAAAGCCCTTCCGGAGCGACCCATGCGCGCCGCCACCTACTCCGTCCCCGGCACCCCCGAAGCCGGCGAATGCGCCGTCTTCTATTTCGGACCCGGCCAGGGCGGCGGTGTCGAAGCCAACATCACCCGCTGGGAAGGCCAATTTCCAACGAAAACCGGACCCACCAAGAAGACTGCCGGCAACGTCGCCGGTCACAAAACCACCTACCTCGATCTCTCCGGCACCTACGCCTGGTCTCCCTCCCCCATGTCCCAGGAGAAGGTCATGAAGCCCGATTACCGCATGCTCGGTGCCATCGTCGAAGCCCCTCAAGGCTCCGTCTTCTTCAAGTTCACCGGCCCCGCCAAAGTCGTCGCCGCCCAGGAAGCCGCCTTCAAAGCCATGATCCAAGGAATCACCAAATGACCTCCCGCCGCCTCTTCCTCGCCTCCGCCTCCTCCGCCCTCGCCGCGCAAGCCGCCGAATGGCCCCAATGGCGCGGCCTCGCCCGCGACGGCAAGTCCGCCGAATCCGGCCTGCTAAAGCAATGGCCCGCCGCCGGCCCCAAAGTCCTTTGGACCGCCACCGGGCTTGGCGAGGGCTATTCTTCTTACTCCATCGCCGCCGGCAAACTCTACACCCAAGGCCAACAAGGCAAAACCGAGTTCGTTATCGCCCTCGACGCCAATACCGGCAAGAAACTCTGGCAAACCCCCGCCGGCAACAGTTACAACGAAAGCCGCGGCAACGGCCCCCGTGGCACCCCCACCATCGACGGCCAAATGCTATACAGCATGTCCGCCGACGGCACCCTCTCTGTCATCAATAAAACCGACGGAAAGAAGCAGTGGGAACTCAACGTCGTCGATAAGTTCGGCGCGCACGTCATCCACTGGGGCATGAGCGAATCGCCGCTCATTGACGGCCG
>JANODS010000866.1:0-3568 GCA_031412835.1 Acidobacteriota bacterium
ATCTTCTTACACTCGCGGATGGCCCCGTCGGAACCGGTGTCGGGATCGGTCAAAACCAGCTCAGCGCCGTAGGCTTTCAGAATCGATTTCCGCTCCGGCGAAGCGTTCATCGGAAGGCAAAGCTTGACCTTATAGCCGCGAGCGGCGGCGACCATGGCATAAGCGATCCCGGTGTTCCCGGAGGTCGAATCGAGAATCACTTTATCCGGCGTCAGCAGCCCGCGCCGCTCGCCGTCCAGAATCATGCTCAGCGCCGGACGATCTTTGACGCTGCCGCCCGGGTTCGCGAATTCGGCCTTGCCGTAAAGTTCAATGCCGGGGAGATGAGAGGTCAGACGGTCGAGCCGGAAGAGCGGCGTATTGCCGATGGCTTCGATCAGGTGCATCTATTCAGAATACCGCGCTAGGCTGATGGCGATGACTCTTCGCTCTGTTCTGCTCCTCTCCGCCGCGGTCGCGTTCGCAGCGACGACGGCTCCGCTCGTCTCAACCGCGCTGCTCGGCAGGCAGCCCGACGGTAGTTTTCTGCTCGCCAATCATCAACTGGTGAAGCCCTGGGGAACGCAAACGTTCTTCAAAGGGCGACCCGTGGACATGGCGTTTGATCCCGCGAAGCGCTGGCTGGCCGTGCTGAGCAGCCGAGAGGTGCTGGTGCTCGACGCGGCCAGCGGAAGCGTCGTCGACCGCGGCCCCTCGAAGACCACCTCCTACGCCGGCATCGCCTTCACCCCAAACGGCAAGGAGCTCTGGGCGTCGGAAACGACGCGGACCGGGCCCGATAGTCTACTCATTCTCACAATGGCTTCGAATGGAAAAATCAGCGCGACGGGGCGGATCGAGTTGGCCGGCCATCCGATTCCGACCGGGATCGCGTTTTCGGCCGATGGCGCGAAAGCCTATGTCGCCATGCATCGGGACAACGTTCTCATCGAGTTCGATGTAGCGGGCCGCAAGGAGACGCGGCGGTGGAACACGGGGCTGGCTCCGTTCGGCGTCGTCGTTCGCGGGGACATGGCATACGTCACCAACCGGGCCGGATCGAGCGTAGCGCCGGGGACAGCGACCGCCCCCAGCGGCGGGGTCGACGTGCCGGTGGACGAAAACGGATCGGTGCTCCCGGGTACCCTGACGGCGCTAAACTTAGCGACCGGGGCAAAGCAGGACATCGGCGTCGACCGCGCTCCCTCCGGCCTCGCACTGCGGCCGGACGGAACCGAGCTAGCCGTCGCTAACGGCCACTCCGACACGGTGACCCTGATCGATACGAAATCGAAGAAGTCGACGACCGTGAAAACAGCCGGACAACCGATAGCAGTGCTATATAGCACTGACGGTGCCCGGCTCTACGTCGCCTGCGCTGGCGAGAACGCCGTCGCCGTCATCGAAGGCGGCAGAATGATCGGGGCGGTCCCGACCGGATGGTTCCCCTCGGCGCTCGCGCTCGACGGCAACGGTGATCTGCGTGTCGTAAACATTAAGGGCACCGGAAATACGGAGCAGGCACCGGGCGTCTTCAACACCCGTTCTTACGAAGGGAGTTTGCTCCAGATTCCAGCGCCCAGCCGGGCGCAGTTGGTGGCCGGGATGCGGGAAGTCAAGCTTGCCGGAGCCCCGAAGTTCACGCGCCAGGGCGGGGTGAAGGATTTGGCCAAGCTGGGCATTGAACATGTGTTCCTGCTCATCAAAGAGAACCGGACCTACGACCAAATCTTCGGAGATGTAGCGAAAGGAAACGGAAAGAAAGAGTTCGCCATCTACGGCGGCGACGTGACGCCGAACCATCATGCGCTGGCGGAGCAGTACGTATTGATCGACAATTTTTACGCCAGCGGGGCGATCAGCTTTGAAGGGCACCAGTGGCTGATGATGGGCTTCGTCAGCGACCATGTCGAACGCGCTCTCGGTGCCGCGCCGCGAGGATACGCGTGGAATATGGCTGACGGGCTGGCCGTCTCGCCGCAAGGATTCTTTTGGCAAAATGCTCGACGGCAATTGAAGGTGCAATTGCTGGGGCCGCTGTCGCTGCCGGCGGAGTTCGACCCGAAAACTGGCTTAGTGAAGGACGTCGATGATCCCAATACGCTGCTGCCTTGGACTTCGTATTGGGACCATTACAAGAAAGGCACCTGGCGTAGCGTCATCGCTTCCAAGTGCGGCGTTCCCGCGCTGAAGGCGATCTATGACGAAAAGTTCCCGTGCAGCGAGATGCGAATTCCCGACCAGATTCGGGCCGACGCGTTCCTTGAGCGGTTGGGCAAATGGGAGAAGGATGGCTCGACGCCGGAACTAACCATCGTCACGATGACAAGTGACCACACGGTGGGGAAGACGCCGGGGTCGCCGACGCCGCGGGCCATGGTGGCGGACAACGATCTGGCGCTCGGTAGAATGGTCGAAGGAATCAGCAAAAGCAAGATCTGGGCGAAGTCGCTCGTATTAGTCGTCGAGGATGACGCGCAGGACGGAGTCGACCACGTCGCCGGGAACCGGACCGTGGCCTTGGCCATTGGGCCGCACGTGAAACGCCAAGGGCTCGATTCGAACTTCTATACGCAGACGAGCATGATCCGAACGATTCAGGACATTTTCGCAATTGCGCCCCGAACGCGCTTCCTGGCGGCGGCTCGCGCGATGAACAGCGTGTTTGTGAAGGATGCCGATCTGACCCCTTACACCCACATTCCCACGAAGCTGAAGTTGGACGAACTGAATCCGCCGCTGAAGGCGCTGCGGGGCCGGGAGCGGTGGGCCGCCGAGGAATCCGCGAAGATGAATTGGAACGACGTCGATGACATTCCCAGCGATAAATTGAACCGGATTCTGTGGGGAGACGCCAAAGGATTCGCCACGCCGTATCCCGGTGTCACCGCGTTGAAATAGGCATGGGATATAATTTGTCCCATGACTCGCTTCAAACGCTTTGCGATAGGGACCATTCTGAGCTTGGCCGTGTTGGCCGCCCAGGAAACTACAGGCAGCATCACCGGGGTCGTGAAAGACCCCACCGGAGCAGTAATTGTAGGGGCCGCTATCTCGGCCAGTAACCTCGCAACGGGCGGCGAATTCCGCACCGTTTCTGACGAATCGGGCAATTATCAGTTTCCCCTGTTACGGTCGGGGACATACCGGTTAGCGGTGGAGAGCAAAGGCTTCCAGCGCGTAGTGCAGGCGAACGTGATCGTGAACACGAGCGAACGCGCCCGCATCGACTTTACGATGAGCGTCGGCCAGTTGACCGATACGGTGAACGTGACGGCGGAGACGCCGCTGCTGCAAAGCGAAAAGGTGACGATCGGGCAGGTGGTCGAGCAACGAACGATTCAATCGATCCCGCTGGCGACTCGGAACTTTACCCAGATTTTGGGAACGTCGGCCGGAGTCGTTGGCGACGTTTTCAACGCCGACAACCCCGGCACCGGCAGCGCCAGCGTCAGCGTCAACGGAGCCCGCCGCGGGAGCAACAATCTCCTCGTCGACGGCGTCCCAACAACGAACCCCCTCAACAATGCGCCCGACGGCGACGGCACCCCGTCGATTGAGTTTTTAAGCGAATTCAAAGTGATGACAA
>JANODS010000867.1:0-3404 GCA_031412835.1 Acidobacteriota bacterium
GGAATGGTGCGGCATATCGGCTTCACCGGCCACCACGACCCCGAAGTGCATCAAGCGCTGCTGAAGGGCTTCGATGGCTGGGAAACGGTTCAGCATCCGGTGAACCTGATCGACCCCCACTACCTGAGCTTTATCAAGGACGTTTTGCCGAAAGTTCGCGAAAAGGGCCTTGGCCTGCTCGCGATGAAGTCGAACGCGATCGGCGAGATCACGAAAGCGAAAATCGCCACGATTCCCGAGTGCCTTCGCTACACGCTGAGCCACGACGTGGACACGCTTGTCAGCGGCGTGGAAACGGTACAACAACTGGAAGAAAATGTCCTGACCGTCAAGACCTTTCAGAAGATGAACCGCGACGAGATCTCGACGCTTCTCTCTCGCACCGCCAAGGGCCCGATCGGTTCCAAGGTCGAGCGATATAAGAAACCCGAGAAGACCGCGATTCTGAATCACCTCGCCCCGCATCAAGATGGCGATCCGGCCTAGCGATTGCAAGGGGAAAGGGTGATGAGACCTCTACTCGCCCTTTTCCCGATTCTTCTCGTCGCTCAGGAACCGGGCTTTGTCGTCCAAACCCGTCTCGTCTTCGTCCCGACTACCGTTCAAAACGCGCAAGGGAAGCCAGTCGACGGTCTGACGGAAGCCAACTTCAAGGTTCTCGATAACGGACTCCCGCAGCCGTTTTCACTGGATACATTCGGCACAGGTGTAGCGCGGGTGGCCCTGATCGTGGCCGTTCAGACGTCGGGGATCTCGGCTTCGGCTCTCGTCAAAGTTCGCCAGATTGGCGCGATGATCCAACCCGTAGTGACGGGCGAGCGGGGCTGTGCCGGGCTGCTGTCGTTCTCGGATTCTGTGGTCGTTCGGCAAGCTTGCACGAAGGATCCGGACTCTCTGTCGAAGGCGTTCGCGGCGCTGGCTCCCCGGGCACCCACGGAAGGCCATTTGCTCGATGGGGCCGTCGAAGCGATCAAACTTCTCGAGGCTCAACCCAACGCCCGCCGCGTCCTGCTGCTCATTTCCGAAACCCGGGACCGCGGCAGCGAAGCCACTCTCCCTGACGTGATACGCCAAGCCCAAGCCGCCGGCGTGACCGTCTATTCCGCCACTTACTCCGCCTTTCGCACCGGCTTCTTCGCCAAGCCTGAAGACGTGCGGCAACCCCGCCGAACCCGGCCGCTCCCCATCCCCAGCGGCAAGCCCACTTGGGACCCGGTCGGGGAGACGATCCCCGCCAACTCCTCCGCTCAATCTGGTAACATCCTGGCCGGAATTGGCGAACTTGCCCGGCTATCGAAAGAGAAGACCACCGAGAAACTCGCTCTGGCAACCGGTGGGGCCGAGTACCCGTTCACCCGTCTCCCCGGTCTCGAAAAGGCGATTCAGAACCTCGGCGAGGAAATCCACTCGCAGTACGTGATAAGCTTCATGCCGAAAGAGCCGAAACCCGGCTATCACGCCCTGACCGTTCAAGTGCAACCCGGAACGAACCTCCGGATTCGCACCCGTCCCGGATACTGGGTAAACGCCACCCCCTAGAGGTGCCCATGGCAGACATCGACGCGGCGATTGCTAACCAACTCGCGAACATCCAGAAGAAGACCGGCAAGACCTTGGCTGAACTGAGCCAAGTCCTCGCCGCTACTGGCTTCGCCAAGCACACCGAACTGATGAATTTCGCCAAGAAGGAACTCGGCCTCGGCCACGGCGACGCGAACATGCTGGTGTTGCATCTTCGCAATGCGGATGTGCCAAAGCCCGATGATCCGCTCGATGCTATCTACGCGGGTCCCAAGGTCGCGCTCCGCCCGATCCACGAGAAGTTCCTCGCGGCCCTGGCTGCGTTCGGCCCCTTCGAAATCGCGCCGAAGAAAGCCAACGTCAGTCTTCGCCGGAAGAAGCAGTTCGCGTTGATCGGCCCGGCGACGAACTCGCGGGTGGAGATCGGCTTCAACATGCCCGCCCTTGATGCCGGCCCTAGACTCGAAGCGCTACCGCCCGGCGGCATGTGCCCTTATCGCGTCAAAGTGACCGCCGCCGAACAAATCGACAACGAATTACTAGAATGGGCCCGGCGCGCGTACGATGCCGCCGGCTGATTGCGCGTAGTTCGTATGACCAGAGCAATTACAACCTTTCTCCTCGCCACCGGTGCCCTGTTGGCCGCCGAGGGATCCTGGGCCGACGTCGTAGCGCTCCGTGCAAACGAGAAAGTCCAAGTCGTAAAACGGGATAAGAAGAGCCTTCAGGGTGAAGTCGTCCGCGCCGACGCCGAACAGATTACGCTGTCGGTGAGCGGTCAACCAACTACCGTTGCGAAGGCGGACGCGGTTCGCATCAGCCGTTCCGCGGGGCGTACGCGCAACACGCTGATTGGCGCGGCGATTGGCGTCGGTGCCTCGGCCTTCGTCGGTGCGTTTCTGCAAAGACGGCTCAACAATGAAGGCGGTGAGGGCGACCAAGCGCTGGCCGTGTCACTCGCCGTCGGCGGAGGACTTGGCGCTGCCATCGGCGCCTCACAAATACACTTTCAAACCATTTATCGTGCTCCGTAGACTACCATGATCAAACTTGTATCCCTCTCTCTAGCTCTCGCGATCACCCTGTTAGCGGGTGACATTCGCAAAGGCGGCTCCCTTGTCGGCCGCATAGAATCCAGCGGCGACGTCCGTATCAACGGGTCGCTGGTCGGCAAGATTGAGTCCGATGGCGGCATCCGCGTCAAGGGCTCGCTGGTCGGCAAAATCGAATCCGACGGCGGCATTCGCAAGAATGGCAGCCTGGTAGGGAAGGTTGAAAGCGACGGCGGCATTCGGGTCAACGGCAGCCTCGCCGGAAAGGTGGAACGCGACGGCGATGTGCGCAAGAACGGCAGCATCATCGGACGAGTCGAAGGGGTGCCCGCCGCCCAGGCGGCCATCATCTTCTTCTGGGATTTCTTTACTATTTAGCGGAGAAGTGCTCGGCAGGGGGCGCCGTCGGCCCCCAACAACTTTAGCGGCATACAGTTCAGCTCATACTCGCCCGGCGCGACCCCCGATAGATCCAGCCCCTCAATCACCCAAACTCCCGCCCCGAGCAAAGCAACGTGGGTCTCCGTCCCGTCTTTGAAGAATCCACCGACCGATAAGTAGTCCACACCGACTGATCGCACGCGCTTTTCCACCATCAATTTCGCGGCATCTTTCGCCACGTAAACGAACGGCTCGAAGAACTCCGGCTCGGCCAACCGCCCCTCCCGCGAGTTCGCTGTCTTGAACAGAATCCGCTCCCCCGCCTGCACATCGTACGGGGCCAACTCCGCCGCCGTCACCGCCGTTGGGTCGATGATCTCGATCACTCGGCAGCGCCCAATTGTCGCCTCCGCCGGCCACGCTTCCATCATGGCTCCATGTGCGATAAAG
>JANODS010000868.1:0-3129 GCA_031412835.1 Acidobacteriota bacterium
GCCCCAGCGCGGATGCGGCGCAGTGGTTTGCCATTCCCTTGCTAGGCCTCAGCGGCGTGTACGCTTACTATACTCGCACCGCCAACATGGACATCCCCTACTTGTTCTGGGCTGTTTTAGCCTGGCGGGAGCTTTGGGTCCACATTACTTCCACCGAGCCGCCTCTTTCCCGACGGCTCTGGCTGGCTGGTCTCTACTCAGCTCTTTCAATCGGCTCCAAGGATCAGGCCTCCGGCATGGTCCTCGGTTTTGGACTAATTCTGCTGGCGGTCGCACCCGAGGGCTCCCCCGGCTGGAAAGCGCGTCTTCGCCAGGCAACGATCTTTTCCGTTGCCACTATCCTCGTTTACGCTGTGTTCGCCATCGCACCTCAGCCGGCCCGTTGGTGGTACCACGCCCAGTTTGTGACCTCCGATCACGTGCTTCCTGAAACCTCGGCAACACTGGAAGGATTCCTGGAACTGTTCGTCCGTTGCTATTGGCGGATGCACCACGTTTACACCCATGCCGGATTACCGCTGACGATGGGGGGCATCTTTCTGTTGTGGTGCCGCGGCCGCAACCGGGAATTGCTGCTGCTGCTGCTGCCCGCGCTGGCCTATTTTTTATTCATTATCGTCCGCGTGCGGGCGACGGAAGAACGCTATCTTCTGCCCATCGTCATTCCGTTCGTTCTTTTGGCCGGCGTCGCCATGGGTGCCATGCAAGAGTGGTCGGCCAAGTATAAAAAGCCTGTCGTGGCGCTGGGAGCCGCTATCCTGGCGCTCGAAGTTGTCTTCAGCTTTTTGCCCGTAACCTACTGCCAGATGTTTGATACCAAAAGGGCGCTCCGCCAGGAAATCGGCACCATAGCTCCCCCTGGCTCGGCCATCCTACTGCACGGGATGCAGACATTTAATTATCCCGACCGGTATGTCTACGACCGCTATAGGATGATGTTGGCACCGGGAGCGTTGATCGTGCCGCCGAGCTCCCACGCCGCTAACTTATTGCAGCCCTATGACCCGGCCGTACGATACGCATTGACCGGCTGGCCGGATCCGCCGCCGGGCGGGGGCTGGAAACTTGCAAGCGAGTGGACCTATCCGGATTGGATAAAGGCCCACGTTCACGTGCCTGCTATCTACGAGTTTCATCTCTACCATAAGCCCTAGTGCCTAGTTGCATAAGTTAACAAGTGTATTGCGCAGTTGGCTCCCCTTGACCTCACGCTTACGCCAGTGAAAGGGCTTAGGGTGCTCATTGGTCTTAGCGACAAATGCTTCAATGGCCGAGCGCAATTGATCTTTGCTGGAGAAACTTCCGCCGCGAAGCGCCTTGCGGGTCAGCAGCCCGAACCAGATCTCGATCTGATTGAGCCAACTGGCCGAGGTGGGCGTAAAGTGAAAATGGACCCGGCCCTCGTATTTGGCGAGCCAGTCATCATTCCGTTTGTGGGTGCAGTAGTTGTCCAAGATCACATGGATCTCTTTGTCGGAGGGCAGTTCGGCAACCACACCGTCGAGGAACCGGCGGAAATCCTCACGCTTCTTGTGCTCAGTAGTTTTCGCGTGCACCTGCCCGGTGGCAATCTCCAAAGCGGCAAACAAGTTCAGGGTTCCATTTCTCTTGTAGGTGCTCTTCATGGCTCGCACGACCGCTCCACTATCAGTTTCCACATAGCCGGATGGACGCTGGAGGGCCTGAATGCTGGGCTTCTCATCCACGCTCAACACGAGAGCGTTCAGCGGGGGATTCAGATAGAGTCCGATCACCTCGGCGGCTTTGGGTGCGAACTCCGGATCGGTGCTCACGCACCAAGTTCTGAGGCGTTGGAGATAAATTCCTTCCCGGCGCAGCAGTCGCCACACCGCATGAACGCTGGCACCCAACTCTCTGGCCACCTCTCGACCGTCCCAGTGAGCCAAGCCTGGCGGTGGAGTTTGCTCCAGTAGCGCCAGGACCCGGTCCCGGAACCCGGCATCATAGATGCGAGGTTTTCCCGAGCGCGGGTGATCGCGCAGACCCGCAATTCCAGTCTGCGCGAAGCGTTTGCGCCATTTACTAACAGTCAGGATGGACGAGCCGGTCTCCTGCGCGACTTGCTGGATTTCTTTTCCATCCAAGCAGGCGAGCAAGATCCGGGCGCGCTCGACCATCCGCGCTTCTTCCTTACGGCTCCGGCTCATCGCCGTCAACTCGGCAAGTGTTTCCGCCGAGCATTCCAGGGGTGCTGCGTGTCTGGGCATCTCACAAACATTTTAATACAATAATGATTTATCGCAAGTAGACACTAGTCTGCTATCGGACCACGACCGTCTGCACAACCGCACCGGCTTTGAAAACCACTCTGATGCCCGTCGCCGTTGCATTGGCCGAGAGTTTTGTGGTCAAAGGGAACCCAAGGTCCGTTGTCGATAAGGCGCTCCACGAAGTGAAGCGCTGGCACGACGTAGACCAGATGAGCGCTGGGCGGGGCGACGCTGCAGTCAGCCGAGCGGTGGTTCCGCAAAGTAATCGGGGTCAAGCACATTAGTTCAAAGGGTCGCTACTTTCAACGGAATGCCGGACAACCTCCCAACCTGTGTCAACTCCCGGCAGATCGGGGTTGTCCCGCTCTGCACAACAACTGGAACGCGGAAAGCGAGACCGATGAGGGGAAAGAGTCTTTCGTTTTCGCTTGGCTCTATATGGTTTGGTATCGGTCACGGCATTGGCGCGGCTGCTTTCGACACTTTTATCGAGCACCTTCTTGGAGACGGACAGGATCTTCGCCATGGCAGTTTGAGATCGTCGATATGCGTCCCGGCCATCAATTGTTCTGGTGGCTTTGATGGAATAGCTATCTTCTGTCTAAGGCAGCAGTTTCGGAACCCATGAAACTGTTTCGCGGCTAACTGATTGACCGCACCGGGCGTTTCGGTGATTTGCTGCGATACTCCCGATTTGGTCTATTTTCGAATTCCCCAATCGGGCTGTGCCATGCGCGATCGGCAACACAAGAAAAACGGAACGATCATCCAGGCCGAATGGCTCACTAACTTTTCCATCGCCAAGCTTCCCGCCCGGTCGTTCTTCAAGCTAGCCAAGAGCCGTTGGGAAATCGAGAACCAAGGCTTCAACGACGCCAAGAGCTTATACGGGATGGAG
>JANODS010000869.1:0-4356 GCA_031412835.1 Acidobacteriota bacterium
TGGGTGATACTAGCGAGAGGGCTCCACCCGTTCCCATCCCGAACACGGAAGTTAAGCCTCTCAGCCCCGATGGTACTGCACGCGCAGGTGTGTGGGAGAGTAGGACGTCGCCCAATTAATATCACAAAAGCGGCCTGATCCAATCAGGCCGCTTTTCTTATTGCCGCCTCCAAACTCGCAACGGGCGTGCCCTCCGTTCGGAAGAGGTGCGGGGTCGTGGTGCCTGCCCAGGTAAGGACAGGACTTGATCGCGACAGTGCCGTCGACGCGAGTGCTCCGGGCGTCGTACTTCGCCCGCGGTTTCGTCCCAGGGGGCCGCCGGTCCGGCGTACCGGCCTAGAACTCGTACTTCAATGCGACTTGCATAACCCGGGGGCCGCCTCGGCCGCGGTCAACTACGTTGGTTATGATGCCGCCGCCGAGGAGGTTGAACTGGCGCTCGGGGAGTTGGAAATTCGCGTGATTTAAGATATTGAAGAGCTCGTACCGGAGTTGGACGTTGCGGCGCTCCTTCATACGGAAATTCTTGAGGAGGGCGAGGTTGATGAATTGCTGGCCGGGGCCGTCGAGGATGTTACGGCCGGAGTTACCAAAGGCGAAGGGTCGGAAGCCGTTGGGGCTGACTTCGCAGGAGGTGCGGGAGGCGCAGCGGGGGACGGGTTCGAAATCTGTTAGTTGGAACCAGGGGTAGTCGACTCCGCGGCGGCCGGCTTGGTTTCCAGTGGGCTGGCCGGAGCCGAGGCGGTTGGGGCGGAGGGACTCGCCGAGATTGGTATCGATGTTAGCGGAGGTTACGGTAAAGGCTTGGCCGGTGTAATAGGCGGCGGTGCCGGTGAGTTGCCAGCCGCTGACGAGGGCTTGGCCCCAACGGGGGGAGGCGGAAAGGAACTTTCGACCCTTGCCGAAGGGGAGGGGGGTGGAGAAGACGGCAGTGACGACGTGGCGGCGGTCGAAATCGGAGCGGCCGCGTTCGGATTTGAGGTCGCGGGAGTTTTGGGCCCCGGCGAAGCCGCCGGTGGAGTTGCCGGAGATTTGGGAGGCATCATCGATGGATTTGGAGAGGGAATAGTTAAGGCGGACGAAGGCTCCGCGGATCTGGCGGCGGAGGGAGATCTGGCCGGAGTGATAGACGGAGTTGGCGCCGAAGGAGTAGTAGTTTACGGTATTGATGCCGGCGATGGGGCGGGGGAAGCCGCTGTTGGCTTGATAGGCTTCGAGGGAGCGGAGGGGTTGGTTGATGTCGTATTGGCGCCCCAAGTGAGAGCCTTTGGAGCCGACGAAACCGAGCTCGAGGGCCCAGCCGGGGGCGAGTTCGCGTTCGAGGGTGAAATTATAGCTTTGTAAGTCGCCTAGTTTGGGGCGGGGATCGTAGCCGTTCGAGTTAGTGGAGTTGCCTTCGGTGGCGCGGGTGTCGGGGAAGGGGTTGGCGAGGGTAACGAGAGTAGTATCCGTGGCGAGGCGGGAAAAGGTTTGGTTGACGGAAAAGGGGAAGCCGGTCATGAGGGAGACGCGGATGGGATTGAGCAGGTGGCCGGTGAAGAAGATGCCGTAGCCGCCGCGGAGGACGGTGGTCCGGCGCTGGCCGGGAAGGCGCCAGGCGAAGCCGAAGCGGGGGGCGAAATTGATTTTATCGGGGAAAACGAGGGAGCGGGGACGGCCGACGTCGGCGGCGAGGGCAACGCGGTCCTGGAGATTGAAGCGGGCAAGGCGTTCGGGCAGTTGGGGGAGGTTTTTATCGTCGGCGATGATGATTTTGCCGAGTCCGGGGTCGAAATTGGAGGCGCGGTCGTAGCGGTCGACGGGCGGCATGTCGAGTTCGTAGCGGAGGCCGAGGTTGAGAGTAAGGGAGCGAGTAACTTTGAAGTCGTCGGCGATATAGCTGCCGAGGCTGAAGGAGCGGAGGTAGTTACGGGTGGTATCGGCGGTGCGAGTGGTGGATTGGAGGAGGCCGAGGAGGGTATCGGCGACGGAGTGGTTGGTCCAGTTGCGCTGGAAGGTGAAGGTGCCGCGGGAGTTATCGTAGAAGGGTTGGTTGAAGCGGGTGCGTTCGATATCCCAGCCCCATTTTACGGTGTGTTTGGAGCGGATGTAGGTGAACTTATTACTGGCGAGGAAGGTGGTGATGGTGTATTGCTGGGGTTGGCCGCTGGCGGCACCGAGGGGGAGATAGTCCTGGACGAGAAAGCGGGGGAAGCCGGTGAGTAACTTATCGTTGGTGGTGCCGGTGATGCCGAGTTCGGCGGCGATGTTCTGGCCCTGGAACTTTTCGCTTTCGCGGGTGGTGCTGCGGTTGAAGCCGGCGCGGGCTTCCATGATGAGGTTGGGGGAGAAGATGTGGGTCCAATCGAGGCCGCCGAGGTGGCGGGGATCGTTGATGTAAGTGGGCCAGAGGCCGAGGCCGCTGCCGGCGAACGGGCTGGTGTTATTGGCGAGGCGGTATTGGTGGCGGAAGGCGACGACATTTTGGCCGGAGAAGCGATGGTCGAGTTTGACCATGTAACTGTCGGAGCGGTCGAAGTCCTTGGCGGTACTGATAAAGTTATTCGTGGAGCTGGGGCGGTTGGGAAGGGGGTAATAGGCGAGGAGGCGGAGGGCGATGGGATCGAAGCGGGAGGGGGGCACTTGGTTATTGGGGAAGCAGGCGGCGGTGGAGGTGGCGGAGCAGTTTCCAGTGGCGAGGGGGTCTCGGAGGAAGAGTTTAGCGCCGGTGATAGGGACGGTGGATTGGGAAAAGTCGCCGGCTCGTTGGAGGGCGGTGGGGACGTTGCCGATGCTGCTTTGGGTGAGGACTTCGCGTTGGCTTTCCCAACTGAGCATGAAGAACGTTTTGTCCCGTTGGAGTGGGCCGTGGAAGGTGATGCCGTATTGGTTGCGGCGGAGGGGGAGTTTTTGTTCATCGAAGAAGGCGCGGGCGTCGAAGATGCTGTTGCGGACGAAGGAGAATAGTTCGCCGTGGAATTGGTTGGTTCCTGAGCGGATGACCATATTCATGACGCCGCCGGCCATGCGGCCGTTTTCGGCGGCGAAGCCGGAGACCTCCATTTTGAATTCTTGCATGGCACCCATATTGGGGCGTACTTGGGAGGCGGCGCCGCGGGGGTTGCGGGAGTTGAAGCCGTCGACGGAGTAGTTGGTGGAATCGGAGCGGGCGCCGTTGACGTTGAGTCCGGAGCCCTGGCCGCCTTGGGCCATGGGGATGACGCCGGGGACCATGAGGGCGAGGTCGGTGAAGTCGCGTCCGTCGAGAGGGATTTCGTTGATTTGTTGGTTGTTGATGACGTCGCCCTTGACGGCGCCGGCGTCGGTATTGATGAGGGGGGGATCGGAGACGACGGTGATGGAGTCGGAGAGGGCGCCGACTTGGAGGCGGATGTCGTGGTGTTGGGTTTGGGCGAGTTCGAGGGTGATGGCGGTTTCGCGGTGGATGCGGAAGCCTTCTTTTTCGATGGTAAGTTCGTATTGGCCGGGGGTGAGGTTTGTTACGGTGTAGTTGCCTTCGGCGTCGGTTGAGATCTGGCGGGTGGCGTTGGTATCGAGGTGGCGGATGCGGAGGCGTGCTTGGGCGATGAGGTGACCGGTGGGGTCGGTGATGGTTCCGGTAATAGTGGCGGTGCTTTGGGCGAAGGCGAGGGCGCAGAGCAGGGCGCCGAGGGGTATGCCGCGTAGCATTGGATTGCCAATAGTATATGTCGGCGGGGAGAAGGGAATCTTAGTGATTGTTTATCTGGCGGCCAAGGTTCGGCGGATGGCGGCGCTTTCGCGGTCGACGGCGCGGCGGAGGGCGGGCGGCAGGTTGGGGAGCTTTTGGGCGATTTCGGCGAGGCGGAGGGCGGCGTGGAGGGAGGCGGGCGAAGTGGACTGCCAGGGCCGTGGGGCGGAGGGGGCGGTGCCGGGGCGGAACCATTTGGTTTGAAAGTCGAAGACGGATTCGATGACACCGTGGGCGAGGCGCGGTTCTTTGGTTCGTGTCAAAATGCGTTCCGCGGCGGCGAGAATGGGGAGAGCGGCACGGCGGGGGACGATGGCGGCATGGAGGCACTCGATGCGGTCTTCGATGGGTTCGTCGGGGGTGAGCAGGAGGGCCGAGAAGAGAGCCAAGGCGGCGGGGCTTCCATTGGCGGCGAGGAGCCTGGCATTGCTTGCGTAATAGCCTTCGAGAGCGGTGCGGCGGAAGAGGTCCGCGGTTTGCGGTGTCATTGGTTTGACGGTGGCGAGAACATCGAGGAGGAAGCTCATCCGGTCCGGGTCGGCCAGGAACTCGGGATCCGTGGCGAGGGTGTGGCAGAGTTTGGCGGTTTCCTGGTTGGGGTTTTCCTTGAGAGCGGCGAGGATGCGCCCGAGGCGACGGGTTTTACC
>JANODS010000870.1:0-4577 GCA_031412835.1 Acidobacteriota bacterium
GCTCCGACGACGGCGGAGAGTTGGAGGACGGCAGTGCCGGAGAAGCCCGCGACGGCTAGGCTGAGGCCGAAGGATTCGCGGAAGTAAAGAGGCATCCAGTTGAAGAACATCCAGGTGCCGACGGAGATGAGCATCGCTTGGAGCGCGAGGAGGACGTAGGCGCGTTTGCGGAGGAGCGTTCTGAGTTGAGGACCTAGAACTGGATGGTGCGTCTGGGTGCGCGGGGCTTCTTGCAGGAGGGCTGAGCAGATGCCCGAGAGAATGATCCCGAGGCCCCCGAGGAAGAAGAGGCCAATGCGCCAGCCATAGTGTTCGCCGAGGTAGCCGGCGAGTGCGCCTCCGCCGACGAGGCCTGCGTTGAGCCCGCAGAGGTGCACGGCGAGGGCGCGGCCTCGGCTGGCCGAAGGATGATGGCCGGCGATGAGCGCAACTGCGGCGGGGAGATAAAAGCATTCGGCCAAGCCGAGGAGCACTCGCGTGGCGAGGAGCTCGTTGGCGGTGCGGGCGAAGCCGGTGAGGATGGTGACGAGGCTCCAGGCGAGCAGGCTCCAGACGATGACGCGGTGGCGGGGGAGGCGGTCGGCGAGGTAACCGGCGAAGGGGGAACCGAAGGCGTAGCTCCAGAGGAACAGGGTTCCGATGGCGGCGAGTTGGAGGTTGGTCAGTGCGAGTTCGGCTTGAAGGAGGGGGAAGACGGCGGAGAGGGAGGTCCGGTCGGCGTAGTTGAGCGCCGCGGCCGAAGCCAGGAGGAGCACGGTTTTCCAGGGTAGGGAGATCACGCGAGCTCGGCGGTGAAGGCGGCTTCGACGCGCATGCCGGATTGGAGTTGGACGCCGTAAGCGCGGCGGACGACGGGGTGTTCGCCGAAGTACTCTTTCCAGGCGAGGTTGACCGCGGGGATGTCGGCGAGGACGTCCTGAAGATAGAGACGGGCGGTGCAGACGGCGAAGCGGTCGACGCCGGCGGCAGCTAGAAAGACATCGAGCTGGCGAAAGATTTCGCGCATTTCGGCTCCGGCACCGCCGGGCACGGGGTGGTGTGCGCCGTCGGGGATGCCGGTGACGACGGCTTCAAAAACGCGACCGCTGTGAACGACGGCGGAGCTGATGGGGAACTGGAAATCGGAGTCGATGAATTGCATGGGAGTTAGTAAGTGAGTAAGCCGCCGTCGACGGTTAGCGTCGTGCCGGTGGTGAAGGAAGAGTGGTCGCTGAGCAGGAACGCTACGGCTTCGCCGATCTCCTTGGGGGTGCCTCGGCGGCCCACGGGGGTTGAGCGGGGGTAGCGGCTGGGGGCTATATCGGCGTTCGTGGGAGTTAGTATGTCTCCGGGGGCGACGGCATTGACGCGGATCTGATGGAGTGCGAGTTCGAGGGCCATCGCTTGGGTCAGAGCGACCAGGGCGGCTTTGGAAGCGCAATAAATGCTGGCGTTTTCCTGGGCGGCGAAGGCGCCGACGCTGGCGATGTTGACGATGGCTCCGGGCTGGCCGCGTTGGACCGCTCGGCGGGCGAAGGACTGGGAGCAGTAGATGGGCCCCTTCAGATTGGTGGCCAGGATGTCTTCGATTTTGGCGGGGTCGACGGTGAGGAACGGGGCGAGGGCGACGGGGCCGGTGAGGCCGGCATTATTGACGAGGCCATCGAGGCGGCCCCAGCGGTCCAGTGCGGCGGCCGTGGCCGCGTCGACTTGGACGGGGTCGCGGACGTCGCAGGTCTCCGGTTGGAAGATTTCGACATGGGCACCGTAGGTGCGGAGGACGGCCGAGATGCCGGCTCCGATGCCGGTGGCACCGCCGGTGACGATGTAGACGCGATTTTCAAGCATGGTCGAAGTAGGCTCCGAGGTCGGCCGCGTCGACGAGCGGGGAGGGGGTGCGGGCGGCGGCGGTTTCGAGGGAGGCGGCGTCCTTTGCACCATGGCCGGTGACGAGGCAGACGGCGGATTCAGCGGGGTCGATGAGACCCTGGGCGGTGGCCGATAGCCAGCCCGCGAGGGCCGCCGCCCCGGCTGGTTCCGTGAAGATGCCTTCTTCGCGAAGGAGGCGATCCTGTGCGGCCCAGACGTCTTCGTCGGTGACGGCGAGGCCGAGGCCGCCGTTGGCGCGAAGGTGTTCGAGGGCGAGCGTGGCGTCGATATCGGAGGGGACGGAGAGGCCGCTGATGCGGGTGTGGCTGGAGACGGGGGCTGCTTTGGCGAGGCCTTGTTGCCAGGGGGCTACGACGGTGGGGCAGCCGGTGGGCTGGACGGCGTGGACCTTCGTGGGAAGGCCGAGACGAGCGAAGCCACGGACGACGGCGACGTAGAGACCGCCTCCGCCGACGGGTACGAAGACGTGGCGAGGAGCGGCGGCGGCGAGTTCGTCGGCGATGGCTTCGACGGCTTGCATGCCGATGGGGCAGTAGCGAAAGGCCGAGACGATCAAGGGGACCTCGTACTGTTGCTGCCAATATTCGAGCTCGGCGAAGACGGCGGCGGTGATGGCGGCATCGACCGAGAAGCCAGGGATGCGGACGACGGTGGCGCCGTGGGCACGCATCTGCAGGAGTTTGCCGGCCGGGGCTTCGGGCTGGGCGCAGATGAAGCAGCGGAGGCCGGCGCGGGCGGCATAGGCGGCGAGGGATGCGCCGGTGTTGCCGGAGGAGGTGGCGAGGACGAACGGGGGGCGGCCGCGCAGATTGGCGAGTTCGCGTTGGATAAATCGATCTTTGTAGGAGCCGGTGGGGTTCGTGAATTCGAGTTTGAACGAGAGGGACGGGGCGATGCGGGCGCTGGGTACGAGCGGAGTGTTGCCTTCGCCGAGACCGATCATAGGATGAGATCGCCTTGGCCGACCATGCGTGGGGTGAAGCCCTTGTTGAGTTGGGCGAGGGCGGTATCGATGTGGCGTTGGCCGAAGCGGAGGGTGAACATGCCGTGGGCGGGGAGGAGCGCTTCGACGCCGAGGCCGGAGAGTTTGTGGAGGTCGGAGCGGTAGCCGGAGAGATCGGAGCCTTCGACGTTGATGAGGCCGAGGACGCCGCCGTAGAAGACGACGTCGGCGGAGAATAGGGTGCGGAGGCCGTCGAGATCGCAGAGGAAGACGTGGCTGTCGGGGGAGTGGCCGCGGACGTGGATGGGGCGCAGGGTGAGGCCGCAGACATCGAAGGGGACGTGGTCGGAGTAGGTGGATTCGACCGGGCAGGGGAGGAGGCGGAGGTCTGGAGGGTAGCCGCCCATGGCGCGGGTGGCGGTGAGGCCGCAGGCGGCTTCGTCGCCGGTGACTACCGTTTGCCGAGCTTGTTGGGACGTGATGACTGGCCAGCCGAGCGCGGCGGCGAGTTGGGGCAGACCGCAGAGGTGGTCGGGATGGGCGTGGGTTAATACGATGGCACCGCACGAAAGATCGGCGAATTCGGCGCGGAGATTGGCGAGGACCCAGTCGTGTTTCAAGCCGCTGCCGGCGTCGAAGAGGACGATTCCGTGCGGCGCGCGGAGGGCGAAGATGTGGCAGTCGTAGCGGCTGCTGAGGCCGAACTGGCCGCTGCCGACGACGTAAATAGAATCCGATATGCGCATGGGTTTAGCTCTTTTCCTCGGTCGCGAGGAGGATCAGCGTGTCGCCGAGGGAGACCGGGGGGAGCTCTCGACGCAGGGCGACAAGGCCGTCGGCGGGGGCCAGGGGCGTTGCGAGGATGACGCCGAGATCGTCGACGATGCGGCCGAGGGGTTGGCCGAGTTGAACATGTTCAAGAAGCTCGACGGAGGGCATCCAGAAGCCAACGGCCGTGGCGGTGACGCCTTCGTCGGTGTTGCCGATTCCTTGTAGGCGGAGAGGCGGGGCGGGGATGTCGGGTCGACCGGGCAGCATGTTGAGATGACGGAGCAGGTTTGTGATGCCTCGCCGCATCATGAGCAGGTCGGCTGGATGAATGCGGCCGGCACCGCGGGCTTCGGTGTAGAGAAAGGGGATGCCGCGGGCTTGGGCGGCGGAGATTGTACGGCCGGGTTCGATGAAGGGATGGGCCCAGATGACGGGCGCGCCGAAGGCTTCGGCGGCGCCCCGCGCGCGGGGGTCGGCGGCTGCGACGCCCACCATCGCGGGCATGGCGAAGCGGACGCCGCCGCTGTGGAAGTCGAGGTAGAAATCGGCCAGGGCGAGGAAGGTGGTGTCGAAGGCGGAGGCGAGGCGTTCGGTGGGCGAGCCGTCGGGACGACCGGGGAAGGTGCGTGCGAGGTTGAGGCCGTCGGCGGGATGGGTGCGGCTGCAGGCGCGATGGGCGGGATAGTTGACGATGGGCACGGCGACTACGGTGCCGCTGAGCGAGTGGGGGTCGAGGGCCTCGCAGGTTTCGAAGATGGCGCGGACGCCTTCGTACTCATCGCCGTGGACGCCGGCGGAGACGAGCAGAGTGGGGCCGGGAGAGGATCCGCGGACAAGGATGGTCAGCAGGGGCATCCATCGCGAACTCTGTGTAGACCGGGAGCGCTCGGCAGCATCGGAATTCGTACAATAGCACTTTGGCCTAGGGGGCAATGACGTTGCAACATAAAGCATGGCAGTCGGCGGAGAAGGGTTGTGGGTGGTTGCTTGCCCA
>JANODS010000871.1:0-2039 GCA_031412835.1 Acidobacteriota bacterium
CGACGAGAAAGGGCAACCGCAGCAACTCCGCGTCGTTCGCCCCCTCGGCCTCGGCTTGGATGAAAAAGCGATCGAAGCCGTTCAGAAGTGGCGCTTCCGCCCTGGGTTTAAAGACGGCAAACCGGTTCCGGTCGCCGCTACCGTCGAAGTTAACTTTAGGCTCCTGTAAACCGCTATCCTCCGAGGCGGTCCAGCGATAGAGGCCCACTCATGCCAAAAGCGTGAGTGGGCTATTCTGATTTCGGCTAGAATGGAAGGGTAACCGCACCTCATTCTTACCATGCTGAAACCCAAGGCAGAATCGCACGCAGACCTCAACCCCGTAGAAACCAGCGAATGGCTGGAAGCACTGGATCAGATTATCGACGTCGAAGGTCCAGACCGGGCCAAGTTTCTCCTCGAACGTCTGCTGAACAAGGCTGCCAATAATGGAGCCGCCCCCATCGCGCGCTACCAGACGCCCTACGTCAATACAATTAGCGTAGAGGAAGAGGTCCCCTACCCGGGTGATCGCGAAATCGAACGCCGCCTCAAAAGCCTCGTTCGCTGGAACGCCTTGGCCATGGTCGTCAAAGCGAACAAATACGACGCTGGCATCGGCGGCCATATCGCCACCTTCCAGTCGCAGGCCACGCTGATTGAGGTGGCCCAAAACCATTTCTATCGCGGCTCCATCAACGGAGAACCCGGCGACTTGATCTACTTCCAGGGCCACGCCTCCCCCGGTCAGTACTCGCGAGCCTTTCTCGAAGGACGCCTGACCGCCCAGCATCTCGCCAACTTCCGGCACGAACTCCGCGACACCCCCGGCCTTTCTTCCTACCCCCACCCCTGGCTCATGCCAGACTTCTGGCAGTTTCCCACCGTCTCGATGGGCCTCGGCCCTCTCAACGCCATCTACCAGGCGCGCTTCATGCGCTACCTCGAAAACCGCGGCCTCATCCCGAAGACCGACCGGAAAGTCTACGCCTATCTCGGCGACGGCGAAATGGACGAACCCGAATCGCTCGGCGCCGTCGGCCTGCCCCCCCGCGAAAAACTCGACAACTTAATCTTCATCGTCAACTGCAACCTGCAACGCCTCGACGGCCCCGTCCGTGGCAATAGCAACATCGTCAAAGAACTCGAAGGGATCTTCGCCGGTGCCGGTTGGAATGTGATCAAACTGCTCTGGGGCGGCCCCTGGGACGCGCTCTTCGCCGCCGACAAATCCGGCATGCTCATCAAGCGAATCTCGGAAGTGGTCGACGGCGAGTTCCAAGCTTACAAAGCCAAGGGCGGTGCCTACATTCGCGAGCACTTCTTCGGCAAATACCCCGAAACCGCCGCCATGGTCGAACACATGACGGACGACCAGCTAGCCTCGCTCTCGCGAGGTGGCCACGACCCGCTCAAAGTCTACAACGCTTATCTCCGCGCCAACGAAGGCAACGGCAAGCCGACCGTCATCCTGGCCAAAACCGTGAAAGGCTACGGCATGGGCGAAGGCGGTGAGAGCCGCAACTTTACCCACCAGGCAAAGAAGCTCGAAGAGCAGTCCCTGCTCCACTTCCGTGACCGGTTCAAGCTCCCGCTGACCGACGAACAAGCTAAGAGCTGCGAACTCCTCAAGCCGGCTGACGACGCCCCGGAGATGGTCTACATGCGCGAGCGCCGCGCCGCCCTCGGCGGTAGCGTCCCCGCCCGTCGCCCCAAACCCATCACCCTCACCGCCCCCCCCCGTGATACCTTTCAGGAGTCGCACACCGGCGCCGGCGCGCGAGCAGTTTCCACCACGATGGCCTTCGTCCGTATCCTCACCGCCTTGATTAAGGATCCGGCGCTTGGCAAATACATCGTCCCCATCGTGCCCGACGAAGCGCGCACGTTCGGCATGGAGTCGCTCTTCCGCCAGGTGGGCATTTACGCCCCCATGGGCCAGCTTTACACCCCGCACGACTCCGACATCTTCCTGTTCTACAAGGAGATGGTCAACGGTCAGATTCTCGAAGAGGGCATCTCGGAAGCCGGCTCCATGGGCTCGTTCACCGCCGCCGGCA
>JANODS010000872.1:0-1676 GCA_031412835.1 Acidobacteriota bacterium
GCTGCGAAGCTAAGGGGCGTTTTCAGGCCGGATAGTCTTGGGCGATTGGTACACCGAACGAAGGGTCGTCGTAAGTGCTCGGCCGACTATCGGTTTGACGAGTCGGGACTGGACCTAGCGTATTCGTTCTCTACCTTGGCAGAGTCTGAAGTGACGATCAAGCATTCACCAACGGAGGGCTTGGGGAAGCCTCCCGCCTACCTTCCGACGCGGGAGTTGCTGACGATCTTTCCAGGATTTGTCTCCTTGTACGAGACGACTTACTTATCGTTTGAGGAGACGTGGCGAGACACCTGTATTCTTCTGGGCGCTCCGCTGGCCAGAGGACCGAGAGAGGCCACGATCAAGAAACTCTTGCTTCCGTTGGAGGAGGCGATGGGTGGCAAGGTTGAGTTGGATGGGTCAGGCCGGTTCTATCTTCGCCAGGACGCTGGAAGGATTGAGATGCACTTAGTCGCGGAAGGACTCCGGAAGCTGGCGACACTGGCGCGGCTCATCGCTACCGGGTCGCTATTGGACAAGGGTTACCTATTCTGGGACGAGCCAGAGGCGAACCTAAATCCACGGATCATCAAGTCATTGGCGAAGACTATCCTACAATTGGCGCAAGGCGGGATTCAAGTGTTTCTGGCGACCCATAGCTTGTTCCTGCTGAGGGAGCTGCACATCTTGCTGAATCAGCAGTTTCAAGACTTAGATAGCTGGTGCGTGGGACTTCATCCTGATGGGCAGGGTGGCGTTGCCGTTGAACAGGGCAAGTCGATGGATGACATCGGAAGCATCGTGGCTCTCGACGAAGAGTTACAACAGTCTGATCGGTACATTGATACTGAGATGGGCCTCTCCGTATCTGTGCCTTAGCTATGCCCGCGCTTTTGGTGGACAACCTTCGATTTGAGTTCCAGTCCACACATGTGGCGGAGAAGTATGACGAATGGGACCATTACAAGTCCGTCTGGAATGCGGCGGGCGGACGAAAGGCGGTAGATGTGGTGGCCTTTCGACTGCAGTCTCTACCGCCAGTCGCTTGGCTCGTCGAGGCGAAGGACTACCGGACGATTAGTCAGCCGCCGGAACCTTCGAACTTGAGAGGCCTTGCGGAAACGGTCGCCAGCAAGGTCCGAGACACGCTTGCCGGTTTGGGGGACGCTGCCGCGAACGCCACTATCGCCCAGGAACGCGACCACGCGCAACGGGCAATTGCCGCAGGCCGAGTGCGGGTTGTGCTCCATCTCGAGCCTCATGCTGGGCACCACTCAAAGCTCTTCCCCGACCGATTTCAGGCCGGGGTACTCCAGAAGCTCAAGCAGCTCTTGCGAGGCGTGGATCCCACGCCATTGGTGCTCGACCTCGCATCGACTCGGAGGGCCGGTGTGCCCTGGACCGTTTCGTAGCTAGAGTTGCTTGAGGCGGAAGTTGCGGTATTCGACTTTCATGGGGGGGCCGACGTGGACTTGGACTCCGATGGAGCCTTGGGCGGGGTGGCGGGTGGGGTCCGGATCGTCGTCGATGACGATGCTCATGACTTGGCCGTGGATTGTGTGGATGAGGGTGTTGCCGCGGATGAGGAGGTGGACGGCGTTCCAGTCGGTCGTGATGTGTTCTTTGGGGTCAGCGAAAGTGGAGACGACCGTGGGCTTGCGGTCTCCGGTGACGCGGGTGACTTGGCCGCGGAG
>JANODS010000873.1:0-1136 GCA_031412835.1 Acidobacteriota bacterium
CTGCTCGTTCCGTTCGCACCGGCCGGACTGCCCCCCGAACACGCGATGATCGCCAGCTTCACCCATCTCTTTGCAAATCCAGTAGGTTACGCCGCTGGCTACTACTCCTACAAGTGGGCCGAAGTGCTCGACGCCGACGCCTTCAGCCGCTTTCAAAAGGAAGGGGTTTTCAATCTCCAAGCCGGTCGAGACTTTCGCCAACAAATCCTCGCCCAAGGCGACAGCGACGACCCGGCGCAGCTCTATCGCAATTTTATGGGCCGCGACCCGGATCCTAATGCCCTTCTCCAGCGCTCTGGGCTGCTCGCCTAACGCATGCTACAATTTTTCATAGTTGGCAAGGTTAAACATTATGAAAAATGCAACCTTGTTACCGGGCGAATCGTCTAGATGTGTAGGGGACAGGATGCAGAACGATGGCGACAATTCCAACTCCACCACCGACCGAAAATAACCGCACGTTTCCCTCGCAGCTCGAGATCGAGGAAGATCGGCATCTGGCTCGTTTGATGGCTCCCCCGGAGCCCCCCTGGCATTTGGCGTTCATCCAGAATGTGAAAGATCTGTTCAGCCCCCCGGTGCTGCCTCCGCTTGACGTCACCTCGAAGCCCGTCGCCGTCCGAGACATTTGGGGCGGAACGAGCGGTAACGAAAAGAAATCTGGCGTCTACTCGATCCTCGTTCATGGAGTCGTTCTCGCTCTGTTGATCTACATCGGTACCAACAAGGCAGTGATCCAAGCGGTGAAAGATACCGCATTGTTCATGCCGACCGACTTGGCGGCCTACATACCCAAAGCTGCTCCTCAGAAGGTTTCGATGGGTGGAGGCGGTGGCGGTGGCAACTTGAACCCCCTTCCTCCGACAAAAGGAAAGCTCCCGAAGATCGCTCCGAAGCAGTATGTTCCACCGACAGCGGAACCCATTTTGACTCAACCTAAGCTCGTCATGGAGCCGACGGTCGTCCTCCAATCGAACGCTCCGATTCCCCCGGTGACCCTCACCAACATCGGTGACCCGTTCGCCATGGGTAAAATTCCGTCGAACGGACCCGGCTCCCAAGCCGGTATCGGCACCGGAAAAGGTGGTGGCGTAGGTTCAGGTTCTGGCGCTGGTGTCGGCCCCGGGTCGGGCGGC
>JANODS010000874.1:0-2061 GCA_031412835.1 Acidobacteriota bacterium
GCCGAGGGGTGATGGCCGCGCGAGGCACAGGGGTGGCGGCGTGTTCGGTCTGTTGGGTTTGGCGACGAGCGATGACGGGGCGGAGGATTGCGGATTCGGCGACGGGGGCGGCCAACAGGAGGAGGGCGCTGAGGAGGAGGAAGGTGCAGCGGGTCAGCATGGGGGAATCACGTTCAGATCATCCGCTACCCAGGTTATCGTGTCGCGGAGGCCGTCGTCGAGCGACCGGCGAGGGGTGTAGCCGAGGGCGACGAGCTTGGACATATCGGCGAGCCAGCATTCGGCGTCGCCGACGCGATTCGCGCCGGAGAAGGAGAACGTCGGGTTGATGTTCAGGATGCGGCAGAGGCGCTCGGCGAGGGCGCGAATGGTGAGGGCTTCGGGGCCGCCGACGTTGTAGACTTCGCCCGAGAACGCGGCGCGGTCGAGGGCGAGGAGGAAGGCATCGGCGATGTTGGGGACGGGGTTGAAGTCGCGGATTTGGGAGCCGTCGCCGAACATAGCGAGTTGGGTGGGGTCCGAGAGAAGCTTGCGGATGAGGTCGTAGACGACCTGCTTGCGTTGGCCGGGGCCGAAGACGGAGAACAGGCGGAGGGACGCGGTGCGGAGGCCGTAGACAGCGGCGTAGGAGGCGCAGTAGCGTTCGCTGGCGAGTTTGGAGACGGCGTAGGGCGGGACGGGAAAAACGGGATCTTCTTCGGTGAAGGGCCGGGTGGCGCGGCTGCCGTAGACGGCTCCGGTGGAGGCGAATAGGAGAGGCGTTTGGGGGCAGGTGGCGCGGATGGCTTCGAGGAGGTTGACGGTGGGGAGGAGGTTGGTTTCGAGATCGCGGCGGGGATCGGCGATGGAGTCGGCGACGATGGCGTGGCCGGCGAGGTGGACGATGGCCGTGGGTTGGACTTGACGGAGCAGGGCGGGGAGGTCGCCGGTTCGCAGGTCGAAGGGTTCGGGGGATTGGAGATCGGCAATCTGGACGGGGCGGCCTTGGGCGCGGAGGGCGGAGACGAGATGGGAGCCGATGAAGCCGACGCCGCCGGTGACGAGAATCATTACTTACGATTGTGGCTGATTCGTGGGAAATTGGATAGCTGATGACTCGACTTTCGGGAAGCTTACACGTATGCCTCTTTTGGTTTGCGGCGATGGCGATGTTGGGGCTGTTGCAACTGATGGGTGCGGGAGTCGGGTTTCATGTGGGGCCTTCGGGAGAAGATTTTATCTGGACGTTCCTGCTGGAGATGGATGCTCCCGTCTCCGTCCAAAAAGCATTTTGGGAACACGATTTACGAAATCCGTTGAACCCATGGTTCTATCTCTTGGCTCACCCTCTGATTTCCAGCTCCGCTTCGGGGTTGTTTTTGGTCCGAAAGTTGGTCGACTTGATCTGTGGTTTGGCGGTATACGCGGCGTTTCGGACGGTGGGGGGAGAGAGCTACCGGGGCATCGCTACGGCGGCCGGATTTTTGGCGGTGATGTGGAACTTTTCGCGCATTGTGGGCCAGACGAACTGGCCGATGCTGCTGGCTGTGGCGTTAGGATTTTTCGGCGCGGCGGCTTATGTGCGGTTTCTGGATTCGGAGCGGCGGCAGGCGCATTGGTTGTGGATTAGTTTGCTGTTGTATCTGGTGGCGCTGGGGGCTTACTCGTTGCATGCCTCGATTGCCTTGGCTGTCCCGGCCTTGGCGCTGCTGCGCAGTCGGGAGCCAATGCGGATAAGATGGCGGCTGGCGGCGGTGGATTTTTCTCCTTTTGTGCTTCTATTCGGCATTTTCTATCTGATCTGGAATACGACCGGCGACGTCCCCCCGTCGGCGGTACCCCCGTCTTTGGGGGCTTGGCTAGCCGCCACGGGCAAGTCGCTGGGCTACTTTATGCTCGATCCGGTGCAGCTCGAGTTACTGCGCGAAGCCGGGCAGGAGCAATCGCTGATGAGCTTGGCGTTGCTGGTGGGTGGGGCGATCGTTTTAGGGGCGGTGGCCTATCTGGCGATTCGGGCGTTGCCGGCCTCGATGACGGACCGACGCGGGTTGCTGCAACTTCTGGCCATGGCGGGAGCGGCGA
>JANODS010000875.1:0-1738 GCA_031412835.1 Acidobacteriota bacterium
CTTCGCCGTCGGCCTCTCGCGCCAACTCTACGGCCTCACCATGCCCAGCGAACGCCCCGGCCACCGCATCATGGAACAGTGGCACCCCCTCGGCGTCATCGGCTGCATCACGGCCTTCAACTTCCCCGTCGCCGTCTGGAGCTGGAACGCCTTCCTCGCCGCCGTATGCGGCAACTGCGTCGTCTGGAAGCCCAGCGAAAAGACCCCCCTCTCCGCCATCGCCGTCCACAAAATCTGCGAACCCATCCTCGCCCGCCACGGCTTCCGTGGCGTCTTCACTCTCGTCTGTGGCTCTGGCGCCGTCGTAGGAGAACGCATGACCGCCGACCGCCGCCTCCCCCTCATCTCCGCCACCGGTTCCTCCCCCATCGGTCGCCGCATCGCCGAAATCGTCGGCGGCCGCCTCGGCCGCTCCCTCCTCGAACTCGGTGGCAACAACGCCGCCATCGTCATGGCCGACGCCGACCCCAAAATCGCCCTCCCCGCCCTCCTCTTCGGTGCCATCGGCACGGCCGGCCAACGCTGCACCACCATCCGCCGCATCCTCGTCCAGCGCTCCGTCGCCGACGAATATCGCGAATACCTCCTCCGCGCCTGGGAAAAAATCCGCGTCGGGCACCCCCTGGAGACCCGCTCCCTCTGCGGACCACTCATCAACCAAGCCGCCGTCCGCCACATGGGTCAAGCCCTCGGCACCATCCGCGAACAAGGCGGCCAAGTCCTCCACGGCGGAGAAGCCGTCGAACTCGACTACGAAGGCAAACCCCTCCTCGGCGGCTGCTACGCCCGCCCCACCCTCGTCGCCTCCCCGTCTGACATGCCCATACTCAGGGAAGAACTCTTCGCCCCGGTCGTCCACTTCATCGAATTCGACGACCTCGAAGAAGCCATCGCCATCAATAACAACGTGCCCCAAGGCCTCTCCAGCGCCATCTTCACCGAAAGCCTCCGCGCCGCCGAACTCTTCCTCTCCCCGCGCGGAAGTGACTGCGGGATTGCTAATGTGAATGTAGGGACGTCCGGCGCTGAGATCGGTGGGGCCTTCGGCGGAGAAAAGGATACAGGCGGCGGTCGGGAATCCGGCAGCGACTCCTGGAAGGCTTACATGCGCCGTCAGACCGCTACCATCAATTACTCCCCATC
Source organism: Acidobacteriota bacterium (assembly GCA_031412835.1). Lineage (GTDB taxonomy): Bacteria > Acidobacteriota > Terriglobia > Bryobacterales > Bryobacteraceae. The sequence goes on from JANODS010000875.1 coordinate 1,144, forward strand.
ACTCCCCCTGGCGCAAGGCATCCAGTTCGACTTATGATGTAGGGCGGCCTCGTCGCCATCAATCTTCAACAATGCACAAGTACATTATCTGCGGCCCCCAAGGTTCGGGCAAAGGTACCCAGAGCGAACTGCTCTGTCGAGACTACGACCTCGTCCACATCTCGATCGGTGAAATCTTTCGCTGGAACGTAGCCAACCACACCAAACTGGCCGCCCGCATTCGCCGGATTACCGACGTCGGCGTCCTCGTTCCCGATGAAATCGTCGAACGCGTCGTCCGCGAACGCCTCGACCAACACGATTGGAACTACGGCTTCGTCCTCGATGGCTTTCCCCGCACCAGAGCCCAAGCCGAGTATCTGTTCGAAAACTGGAACCTCGACAAAGTCATCTACCTCGAACTCGCCGACGAAGTCGTCTACCAGCGCGTCATGTATCGCGCCAAAATGGGCCAAGGCTCCGGCTTCACCAAACGCGCCGACGACAATCCCGACGCCCTCAAAACCCGTCTCCGCGAATATCACGAAAAAACCAAACCCCTCCTCGAACTCTACGACCGCATGGGCGTCCTGGTCTCCGTCGACGCCACCCGCAG
>JANODS010000876.1:0-2708 GCA_031412835.1 Acidobacteriota bacterium
ACCGTCGCATCCGGAGCTGCTCGATTGGCTGGCGACGGAGTTTGTGTCGAGCGGGTGGAGTATGAAGCAGATGCACCGGTTAATGATGACTTCGGAGGCGTATCAGCAGAGTTCGGCGGTGGATGAGGCGCTGACGGCGAAGGACCCGGAGAACGTGTTGCTGAGCCGGATGTCGCTGCGGCGGATGGACGCTGAGACGTTGTACGACTCGCTGCTGACGGCGGCGGGGCGGTTGGATACGACGGCGTTTGGGCCACCGACGGATGTGGACGTTCGGGAAGACAAAGAAGTGACGGTGAAGGCGACGAAGGCGGGGTTGCGGCGGAGCATTTACGTACTGCGGCGGCGGCAGACGCCGGTTTCGTTGATGGATGCGTTTGATCAGCCTTCGATGACGCCGAATTGTACGGAGCGGCGGCAATCGAACGTGGCGACGCAGGCGCTGCATTTGATGAACGGGTCGATGGCTTGGGAGCTGTCGAAGTTTATGGCCGGGCGGGTGATCGACGATGCGGATGGGGATGGGGCGCGAGAGGTGGAGCTGGTGTATCTGCGGGCATATGGACGGCGGCCGAATACGGCGGAGGCGAAGTTGGGGTTGGAGACGATTGCGGCGTTTCGAGAGAAGTGGCCGGGGCGATTGGAGCAGGACAACAGCGAGGCTCCGCGGGCGGCGAATGCGAAGTGGCTGGCGTTGGCGAACTACTGCCATGCGATTTTAAACTCGGCAGAATTTAGCTTCATTGATTAAGGAACTGGACATGAAGACACGACGTGATTTCTTTTCCTCGGTGGCGAATGGGCTGCATGGGGCGGCGTTGGCGGGGTTGCTGGGGCGGGACCTTTATGCGAACAACGTTTTTGATTTGAAGCCGAAGCGGGCGCATGCGCCGGCGAAGGCTAACGCCGTGATTCAACTGTTCATGAACGGTGGGCCGAGCCAGGTGGATTTGTTTGACCCGAAGCCGACTTTGACGAGGCTGGCGGGGACGGCACCGAGCCGAGAGTTGAGCTTTGCGATTTCGAATGGGGACAAGCCGGGGGTGTTGATGCCTTCGCCGTTTACGTTCAAGAAGGCGGGCAAGAGCGGGATGGACATTTCGGACGCGCTGCCGCATTTGGCGGAGTGTGTGGATGATATTGCGTTGATCCGATCCATGTACGGCGAGCATGCGAACCATGAGCCGGCACTGTTTTTGATGCATTCGGGGCGGACGATTGCGAGTCGGCCGGCGATTGGGGCTTGGGTGGCATACGGGTTGGGGACGGAGAATCAGAATTTGCCAGCGTATGTGGTGCTGGACGACCCGAAGGGCTTGCCGATTAATGGGATTTCGAATTGGCAATCGGCTTGGTTGCCGCCGATTTATCAGGGGACGCGGTTTCGGACGGAGGGGCCGCCGGTCTTGAATTTGCAGCCTCGGGCAGAGATTCCGACGCCGCTGGTGGAGGCGGAGCGAGACTTACTCCGGAAGCTGGATAGCGCGCATCTGAAGCAGCGGCCGTATCAGCCGGAGTTGGACGCGCGGATATCGAGTTATGAGCTGGCGGCAAGGATGCAGTTGGCGGCTTCGGATGCGTTGGACGTGATGAAGGAGAGTGAGGCGACGCGGGAGGCTTATGGATTGAATGACCCGGCGACGGCTTCGTATGGAAAGCGGTGCTTGATGGCGCGGCGGTTGGTGGAGCGGGGCGTGCGGTACGTGCAGCTTTATATCGAGAATCAGATTTTTGATTCGCATGGGAATTTGGAGGCGAGTTTGCGGTATGCGTGCGGGAAGACGGATAAACCGGTGGCGGCGTTGTTAAAGGATTTGAAGCAGCGGGGGCTATTGGATTCGACGCTGGTGGCGTGGGGCGGGGAGTTTGGACGGTTGCCGATTTCGCAGGGGGGGACGGGGAAAGCGGCGGGTCGGGACCATGGGCCGAATGGGTTTAGCGTGTGGATGGCGGGGGCGGGGATGAAGGGCGGGACGGTGCACGGGGCGACGGATGAGATTGGGTTTAAGTCGGTGGAGAATCGGGTGAGTGTGCATGATTTCCATGCGACAATTTTGAATCAGCTAGGGCTGAATCATAGGGATTTGGTGTATGAGCGGCATGGGTTGAAGGAGAGGTTGACCGACCAGTTTCCGGCGCGGGTGGTGACGGAGGTGTTGGCGTAGAGGGGGGTCCAGAATGTGGCTATAGGTCGCGCTCGCGTGCCGCCTCAAGTCGCCGTTCTTCGATCACTTCTTCCGACCAGAGTTCGCCGGGCTTGTTGTATTTAGCCGGTAACGCTTGCGCCTTCCGAAGCGCCAGAAGTCGTCCTGCCCTTCGGCGTGAGTGTAGTATGGAGCTAAGGAGTTTAGCTATGGCAGTTCTGGATTGGTCGCAATGCCCCGCAGTGGAAAGCGTTCCCGGCAGGATGAGCGGCGCCTGGACGTTTCGGGATTCTCGCACTCCGGTGAAGGTCGTTTTTGAAAACCTTGAAGACGGTATGTCGTTTGACGAGATTATTGAGCAGTATCCCGTTTCGATTGAAGAGATCAAGGCCGTGCTCGCGTTCGCTTCCGCTAGTCTCGAAAAGGAGCCCAGCTTTTAGGCCCTCGTGCTGATTTTGCTGGACAATAACGCGCCGCGCGGACTGGCAGAAGTGGCCATCCCCTTTTCGGGCCCAGGACCGGACTGATTGGTGTCTGCGCGCTAAAGAATTGCGAAACCGGGAG
>JANODS010000877.1:0-1269 GCA_031412835.1 Acidobacteriota bacterium
GGCGGCGGCGGCGGTCGGAACCGCTACTAAGTAGCTAGAACGAAAAAGGGGCCGAAGTCTTCGCGACTTCGGCCCCTTTTTTTTGCTTAGCGCGACTGGCGCAGTCGCGCTAGGGCCGCGACTTCCCCGCGGAAGCGGGCGGCGGCGAGTTCGTGGTGGGCGACGCTGCATTTTTCGAGGGCGCTGTTGATGTTGATGCGTTCCGCTTCAAACTCTTCCTTGGTGATGAGCTTGGCGAGGCGGCGGTCCATGAGTTGGTTGAGATCGCGGCGAAGGGCCTTAGACGTTTCTCGGTTCTCCTTTTGGAGGGCGAGGACGTCAATTGCCTCTTCGGCAAACGGCGAAACAGGAGTTGTAACCAACATGGATACTGGCTTATCGGCAGCAATCGGGAAAAACTGTAGTGCAATCATCGAACGGCGATCGTGGCCTCTCCTGAAGCACCGAGGTTGACGAGGGCGTCGCCTGACGGGAGATCGGAGGGAAGACGGAGGTTTATTTGTTGGACGCCCAGCGGCAGGCCGGGGGCAGGGCCGGAGAACAGCACGCCAGCGGGTCGGGTGCCGACGGTGATGACGGGGGGGATGGTGGCTCCGGTGGCGTAAACGACGACGATGGAACCGGGGGCGGCGGGTTGACGGGTGCTGTTGATGCTGCCGTTTTGATTGAGCGCGGCGGCTTGGCCGTAGCCGTTCCGGCTGGCGGTGAAGAGAGCCGGGGCGGCGGACTGGACGAGGACGGTTTCGACGTTAGAGGTGCGACCGTTGCGGTCGACTTGGAAGTTAGTGGGTCCGTTCGCGGACAGGGGGACGCGGACGGTAAGTTGGTTGGGTCCGGACCAAAGGGTGTCGGCGGTGGATCCGTTGACGCGGACGGTGCCATTGGCGAGGTTGAGGCCGAAGAGGGTGACGGCGGAACCGGCGGCTACGGGGCCGGGGCGCTGACTGGCGGCGTTGATGACGCCGGCGTGGGAGATACGGGGAGCTTGGCCGGGGAAGTAAGTTTCGAAGGTATTGTTGGTGGGCCAGCGGGGGACGGCGAGGAGCGTTTCCGAGAGAGAGAGTTGTAGTTCAGTGTAGAACTGTTCGAGGAGTTCGTCGTCGGGAAGGTGGTTGGCGGCGATGGCGAAGCTGACGCCGTTGATGCCGCGGAAGAACCAGGCGGAGGTGCCGGGGAGGGCGCCGTCGTGGTCCCAACGGGTGCCGAGGGGGGTGGTGGTGACTTGCCAGCCGAGGCCGCTGTAGGAAGCTTGAGTAGCCGGTACGAAGG
>JANODS010000878.1:0-4937 GCA_031412835.1 Acidobacteriota bacterium
GGGCGAGACGGCCGAGGTAGCGGGGGCCGCGGTGGTGGGCGGTGAGGCCGCCGTCGGCGGTGATTTCGAGGTATAGATGGCGGTGGGGGAGGGGCCAAGGATCGGGGAACGGGATGGGCTCGCTCATCGGAGGGAGAGGACCGTGGGCGAGTTGGCGGTGGAGGAGGGTGATCATGCGCGGTCGAGTTGGTGATCGATGAGGCGGAGGGGCGGGAGTTCGGCGGGTCGGGGGCCGATTTGGAGGAGGAGATAGTAGTCTGCGCGGCGTTCGTTTTGGAGGATGCGGACGGGGTGCCAAGGCTTCAGGTGGCCGATCTGACGGTTACTGTAGAGGCGGGCGTTATTTCTGATGCGGAGGCGGCTCATGGTGGGGGGGATCGGGAGAGGGAGAAGGGAGCGGCGGGACGCGCTGGCCCGCCACTCGGCTTTGGTGGAGAGATCATTTCAAAGGATTCAAGCTGAAGAGGAGGAGGGCGGAGAGCTGAGGGGCTTTGTAAGAGTCGGGAGTGTCTTCGAACCACTCGTCGATGGAATGGGCCAGGGGGGCGATCCCGCCTCCGCCGACGGTGACGGCTTGGATGCCCAGGCTCAGGGGAATGTTGGAATCGGTGCTACCGGTGCCGGTGGCGAAGATGGTCATGCCGACTTGTTTGGCGGCGGCGAGGGCTTTCTGGATGATGGGCATGGAGTCGTTCGCCTCGGTGGCGGGACGGAGGCCCATGGTTTCGATTTTGAGTTCGAGGGGGGCTTTCGAGTCGGGCCAGCGAGCCTTTTCGGCTTCGAGGGCGGCGGAAAAGGCGGCGCGCATGCGTTCATCGAGCGTGGCCAGTTCCTTGGCGGATTCCGAGCGGAGGTCGACTTCCATGGAGACGGAAATGGGGATGGAGTTGACGCTGGTGCCGCCTTCGACGGTGCCGATATTGAAAGTTGTTTTTGGGGTTTTGGGGACTTGGAGGTCAGCGACGCGAGCGATGGCGCGGCCCATGGCGTGGGCGGGGTTGGGCATACCGAAGGCGCCGTAGGAGTGGCCGCCGCGGCCGAAGTAGGTGACTTTATAGCGGTTAGAACCCACACCGCCGGAGGTGATGCGGTTGCCGGTGCCATCGACGGAGATGAAGTGGTCGACTTGGCCTTTGAGTTCCTTATTGAACAGATGGCGGACGCCGCGGAGGTCGCCTTGGCCTTCTTCGCCGACGGTGGCGACGAAGAGGATGGTGCCCTGGACGGCGACTTTGGCTTCCTGGAAGGCTTTGGCCACCGTGAGAACTACGGCGAGCCCGCGGCAATCGTCGCCGATGCCTAGACCTTTGAGCCGCTTGCCCTCGGCTTTGACGCGGACGTCGGAGCCTTCAGGGAAGACGGTGTCGAGATGGGCGCTGTAGATGGTGAGGGGCTTCGGGGAAGTAGAGCCGGGCCAGCGGGAGATGACGTTGCCGACGGCGTCGGTGCGGATATCGACGAGGCCGAGGGCTTTGAGCCGCTTGGCGTACTCAATGCCGCGGACGGTCTCCTTGAAGGGCGGGGCGGGAATCTCGCAGATGGAGCGCTGCTGTTCGAGGGTCCAGGCTTGATTGGCTTGGATGATCTTGAGGACCTTCTCGGGAATGGTCTGGGCGGCAAGGGTGGTCGAGATTAAGAAGATGAGTTTTCGCATGGGAAGAGGTTTCCTTGGCCGAGGAGCCAACGGGGGTCCAGGCGGTGTTTTACAGCTTTCATGGCATCCAGGTCGGAGGCCGAGAATTGGAGATGGAGGAGGTCGCGTTTGCGTTTGCCGAGGCCGTGTTCGGCGCCAACGGTGCCGCCGCGGAGGACGGATTCGTGGGCGAATTCGTGGAGGAGGTGTTGGGATTTTTCGGCCTGGGCGGGGGTGGCGGGGAGCATGTTGACGTGGACATGGGCGTCGCCGATGTGGCCGTAGATGACGTAGCGGATGCCGGTGGGGGCGAGGAGTTCGCGATAGCGGGCGATCATTTCGGCGTTGCGGGGGAGGGGGACGGCGTAGTCGGTGCCCATCTTCATGAAGCCGTTGCGGCGGACGGTGTCGTTGACGCGTTCGGGGAGGGCGTGGCGGAATTTGCGGAAGCGTTCGCGGTCGGCGTCGGTGGAGCCGAACCAGGAGTCGGGGTGGAAGGAGACGGCGTCGAGGTAGTCGAGATCGTCGCCTTCCTGTTCGATGAGGAGGGCGGCGGGGGAGTGGGGGGATTCGGGGAGGACTTCGCGGAGGAGGTTGAGGGATTCGGCGTCGAAATACTCGAGCATGCGGAGTTGGGGGACGGAGCGGAAGGCGTCGACGGCTTGGAGGGCGGCGGCTTCGGAGTCGAAAAAGAGAACACCGGCGAGGAGGACGGGAGGGAGGGGCAGGAGTTGGACGGTGGCTTCGAGGAGGATGGCGAGGGTGCCTTCGGAGCCGATGAGGAGGTCGATCCAGTCCATGCCGGGAGCGAGGGGGTAGCCGGCCTGGTGCTTGGTGGTATTGGGGAGGGGGACGGCGGGGACGGGGAAATCGATGGGTTCGCCGCGGTGGAATTCGCGGATGGTGCCGTCGGCGAAGGCGACGCGGAGGGCGAGGATGTGGCGGCGAGTGGCTCCGAAGCGGAAGGAGCGGGAGCCGGAGGCGTTGGTGGCGAAGGTGCCGCCGAGGGAGGCTCCGTTATAGGTGGGGTCGGGGGCGTAGAACTGTTTGGAGGCCTTGGCGGCGGCTTGGAGATCGGAGAGGAGGAGGCCGGCACCGACGCGGGCGGAGCCGGTGAAGATGTCGCAGCGGTTGAATTTCGCGAGGCTGAGGGCGGTGCCGGTGACGGGGATGGCACCGCCGGTAACGCCGGAGAGGGCTCCGACGATCGTGATGGGTTGCTGGTTGGTTTTTAAGAAGGCGACGAGGGAAGCTTCGTTTTCAGGGGTGACGAGTTGGGCGGCGTCGCCTTTGAACCCGGAAGCGTCCTCTAATTGCATCAGACTTCTAGGATAACCGGCATGATAAGGGGGCGGCGCTGGGTTTCTTTGGAAAGATACCGCTTCAGATCGGCGCGGATTTTTTCCTGCATGACGCCGACGTCGGAGCGTTCTTCGGCGCTGGACGTTTCCAAAGTTCTAGCCAGGACGGAGCGGGCTCCGGCGATGAGTTCTTTGTTGTCTTCGGCGATGAAGCCACGAGTGATGATTTCGGCGCGGCCTTCGAGCTTGCCGGTGAGCTTGTCGATAGCGATGATGGGCAAAACGAACCCGTCTTCGGCGAGATGGCGGCGGTCTCGGATGACGAGATCTTCGACGACGTCATCGAGGGAGCCGGAATCGATGCAGATGCGGCCGACGGCGACGCGTTCGCCGTAGCGGGCACCCTTGGAATCGATGACGAGGGATTCGCCGGTTTCCATGAGGAAGGACTGTTCGAGGCCTTGATCCTTGAGCCCGTTGGCGAGTTCGATGTGCTTACGGAGCTGCCAGTACTCGCCGTGGAGGGGGACGAAGTATTTCGGGCGAACAAGGTTCAGCAGGAGTTTGAGTTCTTCGGAGGAGCCGTGGCCGGAAACGTGGATGGCGGGAGTCCGGTTTCCGAAGTAGATATTGGCGTTGCGGCGAGCGAGGTGGTTAATGACCCGCATGATGGGCTTTTCGTTGCCGGGGATGATGCGGGAGGAGAAGATGACGGTGTCGCCCTTCTCGATTTTCATGCTCTTATGGCTGTCGCAGGAGACGCGGGAGAGGGCCGACATGGGCTCGCCCTGGGTGCCGGAGACGAGGACGAGGGTTTTTTCGGGCTGATTCAGCATGATGTCCTGCGGGCGGAGCAGGATGCTGTCCGGGATGCGCAGGAGGCCGAGGGAGTGGGCGATTTCGGTGGTCGAGAGCATGCTACGGCCGAGGAGGCCGACCTTGCGGCCGGTGGCGGCGGCGATGTCGAGGACCATTTGGAGGCGATGCGTCGAGCTGGAGAAGCAGGAGACGATGACGCGGCGTTCGGCGTTGCGAACGAGTTCTTCGATGCCGGGGCGGACGGTTTTTTCGGAAGGCGTGAAGCCGGGCCGATCGACGTTGGTCGAGTCGGACATGAGCAGGAGGACGCCGCGTTTGCCGTATTCGGCGAACTTGTGGAGGTCAAAGGGTTGGTTGTCGAGGGGAGAGAGATCGATTTTGAAGTCGCCCGTGTGAATGATGACGCCGAGGGGGGTGGTGATGGCGATGGCGACGCAGGCGGAGACGGAGTGGGTGACGTGAATAAACTCGATTTCGAAGGGCCCGAGTTTGATCTTGTCGTTGGCTTTGATAATGCGGAGGTCGGCGTCGATCTTGTGTTCCTCTAGACGCCGTTCGACGAGGGCGAGGGTGAGGGCGGTGCCGTAGATGGGCATGTCGACCTCGGAAAGGAGGAAGGGGATGCCGCCGATGTGGTCCTCGTGGCCGTGGGTAAGGACGAGGCCGCGGACAAACTTCTTGTTTTCCTTAAGATAGGCGAAATCTGGGGTGACGATGTCGACACCGAGGAGTTCGGCGTCTGGGAACATCATGCCGGCGTCGACGACGATGATGTCATCCCCGTACCGGAAGGCCATGGAGTTCATACCGAACTCGCCGAGGCCGCCGAGAGGGATTACTTGCAATTTACGATCTGACATATTTTGATTAGCTTGTTCCAGAGTAGCACCCTGGGTTCGGACGGTGCTCTAATCCGCCTGGGAGCGGGCGGTGCTCGGGGTTGGGGGTAGCGGCGGCGGCCTTGGTTTGGGAGGGCGTACGGGCGACGGTTGAGTTGCCCGGGTCGCGGGGTGGGCCAGTATGCTGCCCGGTGTTTTACGGAACGAAGCCAATGCAGCGACGAGTTAGACCTACGGCGAACCGGGTTGCACTGCGGAACGAAGCCGGATCGGCGACGGTTGCGTTGCCCGGGTCGTGGCGTGGGCCAGAATGCTGCCCTGTGTTTTACGGAACGAAGCCAAAGC
>JANODS010000879.1:0-2650 GCA_031412835.1 Acidobacteriota bacterium
CACTGACCTTGCTCTCAACTTCCTCGCCGCCCCCTCCGCCCAGCCCTTCTTCCTCCACGTCAACTACCGCCGCCCCCACCACCCTTTCGATCCCCCCGCGCCCTACGACACCCTCTATGCCAAAGCCGATTTCCCCCCGCCCCGCCGCCGCGAAGGCGAAATGGCCAACAAACCCGCTGCCCAACAGCGCGCCGCCAAATCCGTCGCTGGCTTCGACCCCAGTCAAATGACCCCCGCCGACCTCAACCGCATCAAGAGCCTCTACTACGGTATGGTCACCCTCTGCGATAAACAACTCGGTCGTCTCCTCGACCGCGTCAATCTAGAAAACACCGTCGTCGTCTTTCTCGCCGATCACGGCGAAATGCTCGGCGACCACGGCCTCATGCTCAAAGGCAGCTACATGTACGACCAGGTCCTCCATTCTCCCCTCGTCATCGCCGGACCCGGCATCCCCCGCAATCTCAAAATCAACGCGCTCTGCGAAGCCGTCGACATCAATCCTACCCTCGGCCAACTCCTCAATTTCCCCACCCCCCACGCCCAAGGCCAAAGCCTCGTCCCTCTCTTCTCGAAACCCGCCGCCAGACACAAATCCGCCGTTTTCGCCGAGTTCCCCACCGTCAAAATGGTCCGCACCGCCACCCACAAACTCGTGCATTACCCCAACGCCTCCTACGGCGAACTCTACGACCTCGCCACCGACCCCCACGAATACGAAAACCTCTACACCAACCCCGCCCAGGCCAACGTCAAAGCCGAACTGTACAAGCTCCTCGCCGATTGGTCCGTCCGCAGTTCAGACCCCCTCCGCGCCCCCGTCCGCGACGCTGTCTAAATCTGGCATCATATCCCCATGCCATCTTCCCGTCGCAACCTATTTGCCGCCGCTGCCCTTGCTGTTCCCGCCGCCGCCATCGCCAAGCCATCGAAGAATAAACAGGCCCATTGGAAAGACGGTCGCCCGAAGGATGGCAAAGCGCCTCTCTACTCGCCCGTCGTCACCGCCAACGGTTTCGTGTTCGTCTCCGGTACCGGAAAAATCGACGGCGGCACCATCCAAGAACAAACCAAGTGGGTCCTCGATTCGATTGAAGCCAATCTCAAGCACGTCGGCTCCTCCATGCTCAAAGCCGTCAAGTGCAACGTCTACCTCTCCGACATCGCTAACTACGGCCCCATGAACGAAGTCTTCCGCGGCCGCTTCGGCGAAAACCCTCCGGCCCGCACCACCTTCGCCGTCGCCGCCATCCCTTTCGGCTGCCTCGTCGAAATCGAAGTCATGGCCGAAGCGTAACTCTCCCCATGCAAGCCCCCATCTTTTCGCCGTCTGCCCCTCCCCCCGCCGGCTTCTACTCCCAAGCCGTCCGCGCCGGCAACCTCCTCTTCATCTCCGGCCAACTCCCCCTTGACCCCAAAGGAGCCCTCATCCCCGGGGACGTCGCCGCTCAAGCCGTCCAGACCTTGTCCAACATCCAATTCATTCTCGAAGCCGCCGGAGCCACCCTCTCCGACCTCGCCCAAGTCACGCTCTACATCACCAGCATCGACCATTGGCCCGCCGTCAACGCCGCCTACGCCGCCTTCCTCGCCGGCGTCCCGGTCCCCCCCGCCCGTGCCGTCGTCCCCGTAAAAGAACTCCATTTCGGAGCATTAATCGAGATTCAGGCCGTCGCCGTCCTCAATTCATAGCCCTTCAGCCGATCTTTCATCGTTCTGAAACCTCCCGCTTCTAGCCTAGGAGTATGCATCGTCTCGTTTTCTTACTACTCTCTACAATCTCTCTATTTGCCCAGTGTTCACTAACCGTTTCCGTTGAAGACGCCTCCGCTGGTCGCATCGCCAACGCCTCCGTCCGCCTCCGTGACCAAACCACCAGCCGCGTCCTCGCTGCCTCCACCACAGCCGATGGCCTCGCCAACTTTCTCGCCATACCCTGCGCCGCTTACCAACTCACTGCCGCCTTCTCCGGTTTCGAAGAATCCTCCACCGCCGTCCGTCTCACCGAACGCACTCCCGCGCAGCTAAAGCTAACCCTCCGCACCCGCGGCCTCTCCGAACAGGTCCAAATCATCGAAGGAGCCGACCTTCTCCAAACCAACCGCGCCACCCAGTCCATGTCGCTCTCGGCCCAGCAGATCCAGAGCATGCCCACCTCCTCCCGCAACATCACCCACCTCCTCGTCGCCGAGGCCGGCGTCAACGCCCCCCTCCCGGACCGCACCGGTCGCGGCATGAACCTCGCTACCTCCCCCGGAGGCCAAGCCGACGATGGTTCTCAATCGCTCAACCCCTCCGTCAACGGAGCCCGCCCCACCAACAATTCCATGGCCATCAATGGGCTCGACGCCACCAACATGATGAACGCGAACGGCGGCCTCGGCAACAGCATTAACGTCCCCCTCGACGCCCTCGAAATGGTCGAAATGCAAACCGCTCTCTACAGCGCCTCCACCGGTCGTAACGGCGGTGGCAACATCTCCCTTATCACCCGCAGCGGCACCAACTCCTATCACGGCTCTGGCTATCACTTTCTGCAAAACGAGCAGTTCAACGCCAACGAGTTCTTCCTCAACCGCGCCGGCGCCGCCCGCCCCAAGTTCCGCCGCAACGAAACCGGTGCCACCTTCGGGGGCCGTATCATCCGCGA
>JANODS010000880.1:0-4557 GCA_031412835.1 Acidobacteriota bacterium
GAACTCCTCCTCGCCTCCCTCGGCACCTGCGCCATGTACTACGCCGCCGAATACCTCCGTCGCAATAACCTCCCCGCCAAGGGCATGGAAGTCCTCGTCGACGCCGAAAAAGCCGCCGCCCCCGCCCGACTCGGCCGCTTCTCCATCCGCGTCGTCATCCCCCAAGTCTCTGACCCCGCCCACCTCGAAGGAGCCCGCCGCACCGCCGAAAAGTGCCTCGTCAAAAACACCCTCCTCGTCACCCCGGTAATCACCCTCACCGTAGAAACGCTGGCATTGTCGGTGTGAACCCTTCTGAAGTCGAACTCGCCACCCGCCTCCTCGCCCGCGACCAAACCGTCCTCTCCCCCCTCCTCGAATCCATCCAGCGCAAAATCCTCCAATACACCTGGCTCCTGCGCGGCCAACGCGAAGATGCCGAAAAGGTCACGCAGGACACGCTCCTCAACGTCTCTCAAAACTGGCAGCAACTCTCCTACCCCGAAACCCAACTCCTTCAACACGAACTCTCCGCCGAAGTCGAAGCCGCCCTCCGCCTCGTCCCCGATACCTACCGCGCCGTGCTTCTCCTCCGCGCCCGCGAAGAACGCTCCACCGCCGAAACCGCCGAAATCCTCGGCCTTTCCATCGACGCGACCAAGCAACGTCTCCATCGCGGTCGCGCCCTGCTCCGCCGACAACTTACCGGGTCAAACTCATAGCCTGCAACCGAGCCACCCGTTCCGCCGTCGGCGGATGCGTCGAAAACATACTTGCAATCCATCCCCCCGAAAACGGGTTCGAAATGTACATATGCGCCACCGCCGGCGATCCGTGCGTCATCGGCACTTGATGCGACCACGTCTCAATCTTCTGCAACGCGCTCGCCAACGCCCTCGGCTGACCCGTATACTCCGCCGCCGCCTGATCCGCCAAAAACTCCCGCGATCGAGATATCGACATCTGAATCAACATCGCTGCAAACGGCGCCACAATCATCGCCACCAAACCACCAATTGGGCTCCCACCCTCGTCGTCGTCATGCCGTCCTCCGCCGAACATCGACGCCCACATCGCCATCTGCCCCAACGAGCTGATCGCACCCGCAATCGTCGCCGATACCGTCATGATCAACGTGTCCCGATGCGCGATATGGCCAAGTTCATGCGCAATCACCCCGGCAATCTCGTCCCGGCTCAACGCCCGCAGCAACCCTTCCGTCACCGCCACCGCGCCCTTCGATGGGTTCCGCCCCGTCGCAAAGGCGTTCGGCGATTCGTCCGGAATTACGTACAACTTCGGCATCGGAATGCCCGCCTTCTGTGCCAACCCATGCGTCATGGAGAAAAGCTCCCGCGCATCCCCCGCCTTGATCTCCTGCGCATCATGCATCTTCAGCACAATGGAATCCGACCACCAATACGACACAAAATTCATGACGACGGCCATGCCCAGGGCGATCACCAATCCGCCTCGGCCACCCACCGCTCCGCCCACCGCTACCAGCAACGCCGTGAGCCCCGCCAGCAGAACATAAGTCTTTAAAGTGTTCATAGTCAATTCTTAAGATGCCTAAACCATCCGCCCGGTTGCACTCGCACTACGCGATCAACGCCATCGCCCGCTTCATCGCATCCGCCACCTTCGCCAACGCCTGCTCCGGCGGCAATGCCCGCAACGCCGCATTGAACGGCTCACACCGCACCGGCGCATCGCAGCCCAACCCATCCAACGTCTTCAAAAACGTCTTCACATCCAAAACCCCCGTCGCCAAAGGCAACTCCCGCTGCGAATCAATCTGCTGGTCCGCCGCAATCCCCGCCGGAGCATCGTTCAAATCCACCGACACAATGTCCGCGTTCGTCAGCGTCAGCAATTCCGCCGCCTTCTCCCCCGCCAACTGCCAATGCCACGAATCCAGCACAAACCCCACGTTCCCCGTCCCAATCGCCGCGATCAGGTCCTTACACTCCGCCATCGTATGCAAAAAAGGAAACCGCCGCGAAGTCCACAAAGTCTTTGGCCCCACGTACTCCAACCCCAGCCTCTGCCCATTGTCCTTGCAAACCGTCGCAATCGCCCGCAACCGCTCCGCGTGTTGCTTCATGTTCTGCGAATAGGTCATCTCCTCATGACCCGGCATGATCCACGTCGATACCCGCTTCACCCCCGCCACCGCCAACGCCTTCGAAACTGCCGGAAACCTGGCCATTCCCGCCTCAAACGTCGCCAAATCCTTCCTATATTCCACCGTCAGCCCCGCCGACCCCCACACCAATCGCTTCGCCTGCAAGCTCGCGGCCAAGTCCTTAATCTGTAACGCCGAAAGCCCCGCTAACGTCTCCCCGTACGGCTCTACCGCCTCGTAACCGTAATAATGAGCGAATTCAATCGCCTGTTCTTGCGTCGCTTTTACGCCGATTGCCCCCGGCGACAGGCTGATAGTCATTTTCCGCATTTTTCTCAATCCTTGCGATAATCAAAAATACACCAATTCGCGAATCTCAATCATCTCACGGAGTATCATGATGAGCCCGGCACTTTTGCCCACCCTCGTCGCCGACCGAAATCATGTCGACGAAGCCCTCGAACAGGCCCTCGACATCTCTTCCGGCCCGGCCCCTAACCCCGTCTTCAAGGCGATGCGCTTCGCTGTCCTCAACGGCGGCCAACGCCTCCGCCCCGTCCTCGCTCTCCGCATCGGCCGCATGGCCAACGCCGACGTGCGCCTCGTCACCAAAGGTGCCCTCGCCATTGAACTCTTCCATTGCGCCTCCCTCATCGTCGACGACCTCCCCTGCATGGACGACGAAATGATGCGCCGCGGCCAACCCACCGTACATCGCCAATTCGGCGAAGCCACCGCCCTCCTCGCCGCCTTCAGCCTCGTCGCCTTAGCAGCCCGCCAAGCCACCGAAGGCGTCACCTGCCCCGCTGAAGCCGAACGCCTCAGCTGCTTCCAACAAAAACTCCTACGCGTCCTCGATTGCAACTCCCTAGTCGGCGGCCAAGCCATGGACCTCGCCTCCCCCGGCTGCAGCTCCCGCCGCCTCGCCGAACTCAAAACCGCCCCCCTCTTCAAACTCTCCGCCCGCGCCGGCCTCCTCGGCTCCCCTCTCGACGAACCCCTCCGCCGGCACATCACCAAACTCGGCCTCGAATTCGGCATCGCCTACCAACTCATGGACGATCTCAACGACGGCCACGCCAACTCCCGCGAACCCTTCGATCACCAACTCGCCGACACCCGTTCCCTCCTGGCTCCCTTCGGCTCCCAAGCCGCCGAAATCGCCGACATGCTCGACTATTTGGAAGCCAAGTCGATCCCCTAGCCGTTCCATGCCAGAACCCTTCCCCCCCTCCTCCGCCCGCATCCTCAAGAAAATCATCGTCATCGGCAGCGGCTTCGGCGGCCTCGGCATCGCCGTTCGGCTCCAATCCCGCGGCTATCAAGTCGAACTCTTCGAAGCCCGCGATAAGCTCGGCGGTCGCGCCTACGTCTACGAGCAGGATGGTTTCACCTTCGACGCCGGTCCCACCGTCATCACCGCCCCCTTCATGCTCGATGAACTATTCTCCGGGGCCGGGCGCGACATCAAGGACTACGTCAAAATCGTCCCCGTTAACCCCTTCTACAACATCGAGTTCCACAACGGCCGCAGCTTCTCCTACAACGCCGACGAATCGGAAACCCTCCGCAAAATCGCCGAGTTCTCCCCTGGCGATGTCGAAGGCTACCAGGAGATGATTCGCCAAGCCAAACTCATCTTCCAAAAAGGCTTCGTCGAACTCTCCGACGTCCCCTTCCCCAACTTCATGGACATGGTCAAAATCGCCCCGGCCCTTGTCCGCCTCCAAAGCCACAAAACCGTCTTCCAGTTCGTCCAGCGCTATATCAAGGATCCCCTCCTCCAACGCGTCTTCAGCTTCCATCCGCTCTTGGTCGGCGGCAACCCCTTTCAAACCACCTCCATCTACGCCCTCATCCACCACCTCGAACGCGAATGGGGCGTCCACTACGCCATGGGCGGCACCGGTGCCGTCGTCGCCGCCCTCGGCAAGCTCTTCGAAGAACTCGGCGGCAAAATCCACCTCAATACCCCCGTCCGCAGCATCCTCACCCGCGGCGGCACCGCCTCCGGCATCGATACCGACGTCGGCCAAATGCACACCGCGGACGCCGTCATCAGCAACGCCGACGTCGCCAACACCTACCGCAAAATGCTCCCCGAACGCTCCCGCGCCAAGTGGACCAACAAGAAGCTCGACAGCATGAAGTATTCGATGGGCCTCTTCGTCATCTACTTTGGCACCCGTGGCACTTACGAAAACATAGAACACCACACAATCCTCCTCGGCCGCCGCTACAAAGAACTCCTCGACGACATCTTCAATAAGAAAATCCTCGGCGAAGACTTCTCCATCTATCTCCATCGCCCCTCCAAAACCGACCCCACCATGGCCCCCCCCGGCCACGATTGCTTCTACGCCCTTATCCCCGTCCCCAACCAACTCAGCGGCATCGATTGGTTGAAGCAAGCCAAGCCCTTCCGTGACCTCGTCATGAAATACATGGAG
>JANODS010000881.1:0-2132 GCA_031412835.1 Acidobacteriota bacterium
ACCGGCTTCTTCATCACATTCGCCGCCCGGCTCCCCAAGTTCACCCCGCTCTCCACCCAACCGGAATCCGTCGCCACAATCTCGGCATAGCCCTGTGCCTTCACCACCAGCTCATGCACGTTCTCAGCGTTCTCCTTCACCTTCACCGCCAACGTCCCCCGGTCAAACGTCCTCCCGTTTTGCACGAACGGCTTATCCACCGAATGCACCTTCAAACCCGCCCGCAGCGCCGCCGTTAAAAACGAACCCGCCGCCTGCGTACCCCACGGAATCACGTAAGCCACCTGAGCCTTCGCCGGAACGGCCGGCTTCGGCCGCGCTCCCGTAAACGGCGTCGACCCACCCGGCAAACTCGTCACCGGAATCGACTCCACCCCATACATCAAGGGCAAACTCCACGCGGTTACATCGTAAATTTCATCCCCCAACTTCTTCTTCCGCCGCCGCTCCTGCTCCTTCGCGAAATCGGTCTCCAAGGCGACGTCTTTATCCAGCATCGTCCGGATCAATCGCTTGGCCGGCTGCGCCAGACTCACAAGGTAACTCCCATCCGGTGCCCCGCTCGCCCCACTCGCCAGCTTGCCCACCTCCACGCCCTGCGTCACCAGCGACTCCGCCAGCTTATCCGCCGCGCTCCCGTCCCCCTTCCGCGACAAGATGTACCCCTTCACCGGCTCCGTCCGCCCCTCTTCAATCGCCGTCTTCCGATACGCCCAGAAATTCTCCAGCAACTGCGTCCGGTACATCGCCGCCGCCTCGCACGTCGCCACGGACGTCACGAAATGCCGCTTCACGCTCTCTTGAAACGTATACGCCGAACCGTCCAGCCGCGTGTACAACATCCCCCGCACCGAAGCGTTCTCGTACGTCATCGCGATCGTCCCGTGATACGCCGGCCAGCTCGCCCCGTAACCGGGGAACCACGCGTCATAAACCTCGCGCGTGAAATAGCTATAGCCCATCTGGTCGAAATACTTGGCGTTGTTTTTCCCAAACCAATCCAGCGACGTCTTCTGCTCCTTCGTCAAATGCGGGTTGAACGGAGTGGCCTCCGGCGCAAAGTAGTAGGTCGAATCCGATCCCATCTCGTGCAGATCCGCCGCCACCAGCGGGAACCATTGCAGCAACATCTTCACCCGCCCCACCGTCTCCGGCTGCGTCAACGCAAACCAGTCCCGGTTCATATCGAACAGGTAGTGGTTGCTCCGGCCGCCCGGCCACGGTTCGTTCCGCTCCGCCGCCACCACGCTGCCATTCGCCTCCAGCCCATAAGCTTGCTCAAAATTGTTCACAAACCGCGTCCGTCCATCCGGATTCTGCAGCGGATCAATCAGGATCACCGTATTGGCTAGGACGCTATCCACCAATTTCTGGTTGCGCGCCGCTAGCAGATGGTAGGCGGTCAACATCCCCGCGTCTGACCCCGACGGCTCATTTCCATGCACCGTATAGCCCAGCCACACCACCGCCGGCAACCCGGCCATAACGCGCTTCGCCTCGGCGTCCGACGTCTTCCTCGGATCCGCCAGCTTCTGGATGTCGCCCTGAATCGAGGCCATCTTCTTATGGTTCGCTTCGCTCGCGATCACGGCGTAAAACAGCTTCCGCCCTTCCCAGCTCTTGGCGTACTCCACCACTTTCATCCGCCCGCCCGAAGCCGCCGCCAGCGCTTCGAAGTACTTCACGATCTCGGCATGCGAAGCCAGTTTCTCCCCGGCGCCATACCCCAAAACCTTCTCAAACGTCGGGACGGCGGGGTCGTACGTCGCCCCCGGCCAGAACTCAAATCGCCCTTGCGCGCACAACGCCGCGGCTGTAACCAAAAAGACAACTAGCTTACGCATACCCATCAGGATACGATTGTTCGGATATGCGTCTCGCTCTTCTTCTTTTCATCCCCCTGTTTTTGGCTGCCGCCCCGCCCAAACAAACAGGCCTCGACCGCTACGTCGCCGCACCCGATGCGAGCTACACCTGGAAGCTCGCGAGCACCATCCCCGGCAAGAACACCACCGGCTATGTGATCGACATGACCTCCCAGACCTGGAAAGAGAAGGATATGAACCGCGGCCAGTGGAAGCACTGGGTCACCATCGTCAAGCCCAAAGAAATCAAATCCAGCATCGGTTTTC
>JANODS010000882.1:0-7098 GCA_031412835.1 Acidobacteriota bacterium
GATATCGTGACTCTCTTGCCGTCTCCAATCGCGTTGCTGGAGGCCAATGGCAAATTCATCTCCGGCAACCGCGCCTTTCTGCGGCTCTTCAAAGTCGGAGCCGCCGAACTCGCCGCCCTCGGAGCCGCCCGTCTCCTCCCCGATCTTCCCCTCACCCCGGGCGTTCATAACGACTGGGAGCTCTTTCGCCTCCAGCGTTGGGATGATGAGGCCTCCGACCTCGTCCTCGTCCAGCGGTCCGCCGACCCGCCACTCGCCCCTCCGTCCGACCCGGCCCTGGAAGAGCGAACCGCCAACCAAGCCGCCACCGCCGCCGCCGCCCGCCTGGCCGGGCGGGTCCTTCACGAAGCCAACAATCTCCTCATGGTCCTCTCCGGCTACGGCGAAGAGATCCTCGACGCCCTGCCCCCCGCTAGCCCCTTGCGCGAGGACATGCGCGAAATCATCCGCTCCACCGAGCGCATTAAAGGCATGTCCAGCCAACTCCAGGCCTTCGCCGCGCCCGCTAAGGCCGTCAGAACATCATTTGACCTCGCAACCTTCCTCCGCGGCCTCGCCGCCCGAGAACCGCTCCTGTCGGTCGGAACCGAAGCCCCTCGCGTCACCGTCACCGCTGATCGCGGCCAACTGGAACAAGTCCTCCTCGCTCTCGCCCACTACGCCCAGCGCCCCCTTCATCTCGAACTCCAACTCCCCACCACTCTCCTTCTTCACGGCTTCTCCCGCAGCTTGCGAGAGGACCTCGAGTTGCTAAGTCCAGCGGCCCGCCAGTCCAACGGCGCTCTCTCCGCCATCCCCGCCCTACTCGGCGAGTCCCACGTCACCTGGCGCATCCTACCCGCCGCCGAAGGCTCCAGCCTCCAACTTCACTTTCCCACCGATTCCGCTGCCACGGGACCCTCCAAACGCATCCTCGTCGTCGACGACGAAGAAGGCATCCGCACCCTCATCCGCAAGGTGCTCGAACGCAACGGCTTTCAAGTCGTGGAAGCCCACTCCGGCGAAGCCGCGCTCGCACTCCTCGCATCCGACCCCACCCCCATCCACCTGCTCGTCAGCGATATGATGATGCCCGGCATGGGCGGCCGCGCCCTCGCCACTCAGGTCATTCAAAATCGTCCCGGAACCCGCATCCTCTTCATCTCCGGCTATACCGAAGACGCCGAAGTCCAATCCGGGCGCCTCGCCCCCGGCACCGCCTTTCTCTCCAAACCCTTCCAACATTCGGCCCTCATCGACGCCGTTAACCGCCTGCTGGCCTCCGCTCCAAGCGAATAACCTTCCGCCCCTCAATCCGCCACCCACCCGCCAGCAACAGCCGCAACGCCTCGCTGTAAATCCGGTGCTCCTCCCGCAGGATCCGAGCCGACAGCGTCTCCACCGTGTCCTCGTCCTCCACCGCCACCGTCGCCTGCATCACAATCGGCCCGTGGTCGAGATGTTCATCGACGAAGTGCACCGTGCAACCCGTCACCTTCACCCCATAAGCAAACGCCTGATGCTGCGCATCCAACCCCGGAAACGCCGGCAACAGCGAAGGATGAATATTCAAGATCCGCTCTGGAAACGCCCGAATAAACTCGGCCGTCAGGATCCTCATGTACCCGGCCAAAATCACCCATTCCACGTCGTGAGCCCGCAAAACTTCTATTAAACTCCGGTCATACTCCGGCCGCTCCACGCCGCGAGAAGGCAGCGCGACCGCATGGAATCCGCGACGTCGAGCCGCTTCTAAGCCCGGCGCTTCCGCCCGGTTCGCCACCACCACGGCAATCTCGGCCGAGAGCGAGCCCTGCCCGATCTGCTCCGCAATCGCCTCGAAATTCGATCCTCGACCGGAGAGAACAATCCCCAATCTCGTCATACGTAGCGGACGCGGGCACCCCGCCGCACCGGAATCACGGAACCAATCTGGAAATTAGGCTCCTTCATGGCACTAAGGATCGTCGTCGCCTTCGCCGCATGCTTCGCGCCTACGCAAAGGATCATACCGACGCCTAAGTTGAACGTGCGCCGATAGTCCTCGTCCGGAATATTGCCCAACTCCCGCAAGTGCTCGAACAAAGGAGGAACCGTCCACGACCGCAAGTCAATCTCCGCCCCCAAGCCCTTCGGCAGCATCCTGGGAGTATTATCGCTAATTCCGCCACCCGTAATATGCGCCGCACCCTTCAAGATCTTCGCCTTCACCAGCGCCTGAATCGCCGCCAAATAACTCCGGTGAACCTTCAACAGAGCATCGGCGACGGTCATCCCCAACACGTCCACTCGCTGGTCCGGCCGATAACCCGCCACTTCAAAAAGCAGCTTCCGGGCCAACGAATACCCGTTCGTGTGCAATCCGGTCGAAGGCAATCCGATCAAGACGTCGCCCGCCTCCACCGTCTTGCCGTCGAGCATCTTATCGCTCTCCACCGCACCCACTATAAATCCCGCTAGATCATACTCACCCGGAAGATACATCCCCGGCATCTCCGCCGTCTCCCCACCAATCAACGCGCACCCATTGGCTTTGCAACCCCGTGCGATGCCCTTCACGACATCGCCGGCAATCACCGCCTCCAACTTCCCCACCGCAAAATAGTCGAGGAAGAAAAGCGGCACCGCGCCTTGCACCGCGATGTCGTTCACGCAGTGGTTCACCAAATCCTCGCCGACCGTGTCGTGGCGTCCCGTGACGAAGGCCACCTTCAGCTTCGTGCCCACCCCGTCCGCTGAACTGATCAGCACCGGCTTCTTCCAGCCCTGCAACAGATAGCCAGCCCCAAAGGAGCCAATGTCCGTCTTCACGGACTTCGTGAACGTCTTGCGGGCGTGCGAACGAATCAACGCTACCGCGCGGTCCGCCTCATCAATGTCAACGCCCGCATCTTTATACTCAATCGGTTTCGAACTTGCCATGGGGATACGAAAACCTCTAGGTTACCGTAAACAGACTATTCGATAAATCCGCGCCACGCATTGCCCCGCTCGTCCCGCAGCAAAATTCCGCAACTGTCGGACAATCCAGAGATCGTTTTGCCCTGCTGATTGCAGAACCGGTACCGGATCACATTGTCCCCCTGCGGCTCCGCCGTCCCGTTCCATTCCGCCCCATACTCGTCCCGAAGCCGCACGAACTCCCCCGTCCCGAACCCAAACAGAGTGCCCCCGCCCTGCACGTTCTCGAACCGGTAGTAGCCACTCGGCACCCCTCTCGACACAGATTTCGAACCCTGCTTGCGACGGTAGATCATGCCCTGATTCTCCGTCGGTTTTGACCGAAATACTATCGGTCAAAACCCTTAGCGCCCGGATACGATCTTAGGTCGGATCACCGCCACTCCGATCCCGCCCAACGTCTTTTGCAGCGCCGCATACTGCTCGTCCGTCTCAAACAAACCCACAATCGCGCCCCCCGATCCCGCAAAGTTCGCCGAGGCCCCACATCGACGCGCCCCCTCAATCATCTCCAAATTCCCCTCGCCTATCTGGTACAGCTTAGTCCGCAAGTCAAAGTTCGCATCAATTAACTCGTGCAGCGTCGCTCGGTCACCCGTCAGAAGTGCCTCCCGGCCCCGCTCCGCATACGATGCCCACGTCGCCATCGCCTCCACCACCGCGGTCTCTCCCCGCCGCCATCTATCCCTTACGTTGTTATGGAATAGTTCCGTACCCTCGCTCAACGAAGTACGGTAGGCGACGTATACCCGATCCAGCAACCCCGGGTCCAACGCCTCGTAACGGCCGTAACCCTGCTGCTTCATCAACTCCTCATTGAAGTCCATGTAAACTACGCCACCATAGGTTTGAATCACCCGGTCCTGCAGCCCGGCACTCACTCCCAGTTCCCTCGTCTCGGTCTCCAGCACCAAGTTCGCCTGAATCGGCAACGGAATTTCGACACCATAGTAAATCAACAACGCGCGGAGAGCCGCGGTGATAATCGCACTGCTCCCACCCATCCCCAAGCGCAACGGCACCGTCGACTCATACTCCAACGTGAAGTTCCGCTCCGGCAATTCAATACCCTGCTCCTTGCAATATTCCAGGAACCGCATGATCAGCGCTTGGACAATCCGAATCCCTCCGTAGTAGCCCCGCCAACGGGTCGACTGGTATAAATCGTCTAAGCTGTCAAACACCGGAAGGTCCGACTTGGAAGCCCGAATCTCCAACCGCGCACTGGGATACAGCAACACCCGAGCCCGAAAATTCCCGACCAATAAAGATATCGTTTTCCCAAAATAACCGTCGCTCGGATTGCCCAACAATCCAGCGCGCGCGTAAGCGTAGGTCTCAATCATACGGATTTCATCTTGCCTTGCCGACCCCTCACAGCGCAAGCAACCGCGTCATACTGAAATTCATGCGCGCGCTAATCCAACGGGTTCTCAAGGCCGAAATCTCCGTCGACGAGCAAGTCGTCGGCTCCATCGGGCCCGGTTTATTGGTATTTCTTGGGGTAGGCCGAGGGGATACCCCAAATGAAGCAGACTACTTGCTCGATAAGATCCTGCATCTTCGCATCTTTTCTGATGAAAACTTGCTCATGAACCGTAACCTTCTGGACGTAGGCGGCGCCTTACTCGTCGCCAGCCAGTTCACCCTTTTCGCCAATACCAGAAAGGGTCGCAGGCCGAGTTTCGAACTCGCCGCCCCGCCCGACTTAGCGAAACATCTGTACGAATATTTCCTACACCAGGCGAGTAAATCAGGTGCCTTTTTGCAGGCCGGGGTATTCCAGGCGCACATGAAGATCTCGCTCCTCAACGATGGGCCCGTGACTCTGTTAATCGACACTCTTGACAATTGCAAGTCTAAGGTTGACAGTAATAGGTAGAGTATGGCTAAAACAACTCTCCTAGTTGACAACATCGCGCTTTATCAAGCGGCTCTTGAAGGTTTAGAGCTTCAGAAACAGCGCGTCGAAGAACAGATTCGTCAGGTCCGTGAAGTTCTAAGCGGACGTCGGGTCTCTGCACCTCAGTCGGACGCTGCGCCCGCCGCAGCTCCAGGCAAGAAAGAGAAGAAAGTAAAAGTCGCGCCTTCCACCGGGAAGAAACGCAAACGAACCCTCAGCGAAGAGGCTCGTACGCGGATCGCGGAAGCTCAAAAGAAGCGCTGGGAAACCTTCCGCGCTGCCCAGAGCAAGTAGCCTTCTCTTCTTACTCTCTCTCAACCACGCGCCAGCGATAGCGGTCCACAATCTCCTCGATTTGGCCGCTATCGACGGCGCGCCCACCTTCAAAAAATACCGCCCGCCTCGCTAACCCTTCCGCAAAACCAATATCATGGGTCGCTACAACCTTTGCTTGTGGCAGACTCTGCAATAGCTCCAGCAACTCCCGTTGCCCCGGAGGGTCCAGAAACGTCGTCGGCTCATCCAACACCAAAATCGCCGGATCAAGAATTAACACCCCCGCCACCGCCACCCTCTTCTTCTCCCCCGCACTAAGTTGATACGGGGCCCGCTCCGCCAGCTTGCCGATCCCTAACCGCCGCAACATCCCCTCAGCCCTCTCCCGTGCCTCGGCGATCGCCACGCCCCGCTGACGCAGCCCGAACGCCACATCCTCCCACACCGTCGGCATGAACAATTGGTCATCCGAGTCCTGAAAGATCAACCCCACCAACTCTCTGATTCGTCCGACGCTTTCATTCGTCAGTAATTCCCCACCTACCTCAATCCGCCCCTCTCCCCGCAGCAGCCCATTCAAATGCAATAAAAACGTCGTCTTCCCCGATCCGTTCGCCCCCAACAGCGCCACCGTCTCACCCGCTTCCAAAGTGAAATCAATCCCGTCAATCGCCTTCCAGCCACTAGCGTAGCTGTAGCTCAAACCATCCACTCGCAACACAGTCCCCATCGTCCCTCCAGCGCGGATATCCCGCCCCTCCCATTCTACTTACGGCACAATGAAAGCGTGATCCTTTCTATCGGCACCGACCTAGCCGAAGTCCCCCGTATCCGCGACGCCCACACCCGCTTCGGCGACCGCTTCTTGCAACGCGTCTTCACCCCTCACGAGATTGCCTACTCTCTCGCCAAGGCCAACCGCTTCGAACGCCTTGCCGCTCGTTTCGCCGCCAAGGAAGCGCTTATGAAAGCGATCGGCACCGGACTTACCCAGGGCGTCTCCTGGCACGACGTCGAGGTCCTGAACCTCCCGACGGGCCGACCCACCCTCCGACTCTCCGGCCAGGCCGCCGTCCACGCACAGAGGCTCGGAGCCCGCAACATACACGTCTCCCTCACGCATACCGCCATCATGGCCATGGCCGTCGTGATTCTCGAGGACTAACCCACCGTCGCGCCGCTCTTATCCTTGCCTGCCGGGCGCAACTGAGCCTCTTCCAGCCGTTTCGCCTCTTGAAAGGTGTAGATCATCCGATGAATCACCGTCAGGTTCGCCAACACCGCAATCACCCACAATACCGGTGCCATCCGGTCAAACAGCGCCCCAATAATCAACAACACCACCCGCTCCGGCCGCTCCGCAAAGCCAACCTTACATTGCGGGATCGTGTTCTCCGCCCGGGCTCTCGTGTAGCTCACCATCACCGACCCCGTCATCACCACCGCCGTCAAAACGACATAGAAGAACCGGTCAATTGAGGCATAATACACGAGCAAACCCATCAACAGACCTAAATCTGAATACCGATCCAGCACCGAATCAAAGAACCCGCCAAACATCGTTACTTGATTCGTATGCCGGGCCACGCGGCCGTCGACCATGTCAAACAGCCCCGCTCCCAAAATCACCAACCCGCCCGCGAAAAACTCGCCCCGACCCAACAAAACCGCCGCGTACACGTTGATCAGCAAGCCGATAAACGTCAGCACGTTCGGATGGATCTTCGAAAGCGCTAATCCTCGCACAATCAGGAGAATCACCTGATTGCAAGCTTCGCCGACGGCGCGGGTTATCGTCATCTGCCGTTAGGCCTCCAGCTTATCCCCGTGGATCGTCACAATCCGCACCACTTCATACTCCAACCCGCCGCCCGGAACCGTAATCTTCAACTCATCTCCCACCCGCCGGTTCAACAGCCCACGCCCAATCGGAGAACTCGTCGAAACCATCCCCTTCTTCGCGTCCGACTCCTCGCTCG